>NZ_JBEZCX010000017.1:0-141594 GCF_040647835.1 Micromonospora sp. NPDC049240 | reverse complement strand
CCGTAGTCGAAGCAGCAGCCGCTGTTGACGTGCGTGCCGCTGGTGACCATGTACATGCCCTCCGGCGCGCTGCCGGTCGGGACGCCGGTCAGGTGACCGTCGCGCCAGTAGCTGTTGCCGGGGTTGATGTAGAGCGAGTACGCCTTCGCGCCGCCGACGGTCAGCGCCTCGCTGGTCGCGGTGGCGGGCCGGCTGGAGGAGGATCCGGGGACCTGCGCGGAGCCCTGGTACCACAGGTCGTTGCCGCGTCCCGACTGGTCGTAGACGACCGTGATCACGCAGGTCGTACCGCCGCAGAACGCGTCCTGGCCGGCGGCGTCGGCGTAGCCGCCGGCGCCCAGCGCGCCGATGTTGCGGGTGGCGCTGTCCGACGAGCGACGGACCTGGTAGAGGTTGCCGCCGTACGCCGAGAACAGCGCGCGCGTGGTGCTGTGCGCCGCCACGCAGGGCGTGCCGCCCGCGGCGTAGATGTCACACGGCCGGCCGCCGGTCGGCGGCGGCGAGGTGGGCGGCGGGGACGACGGAGTGGTGGACGTGGTCCACCGCTGGTTGGCCTGGCCGTTGCAGGTCCAGAGGATCAGCTTGGTGCCGTTGGCGGTGCCGGCGGCGTTGGCGTCCAGGCAGAGCCCGGACTGCTGACCGGTGATGGTGCCGTCGCCGTTGACGGTCCACTGCTGGTTGGCCTGGCCGTTGCAGTCCCAGATGATCACGGCGGTGCCCGGGCTGGTGCCCCGGCCGTTGGCGTCCAGGCACTTGGTCCCGTAGACCGTGAACTGCCGCGCCGACGTGTAGGTCCAGTTCTGCGCCGCCGCGCCGGTGCAGTCGTACAACTGGACCTGGGTGCCGTTGGTGGTGCTGCCGTTCGGTACGTCCACGCAGCGCCCGGACTGCACGCCCACGACGGCGCCCGGCCCGGGGGCGGCGACCGCCGTCCGGGCCTGGGTGGTCAGGACGGCGCCGACGGCGGCCAGGGCGAGGGCGAGGGTGGCGACCAGCAGTCGTGGTCGTCCGGATCGGAGGGATCGGGGACGGGGGATGGCCATGACGGCTCCTCGGGTGCGCAGGCTCCGGGGCCGTCCGTACCGGCACGGAGCCTCACGGGTGGTGACCGTCGGTGAAGCGCTAACACCCGCTGCGCGCACTCGGCCGCCCGTGCGGCGCGCGAGGTGTCCGGCCCGGCACGAGGCGGCGCTTCCGGAGGTGCCTCGGTGGTGGCCTACCGGTCGCTGATGTTATCGCGAACATCGACGTGAGTAATTAGAACACATCGATGTCGCGACGGCGCGGCGAAGCGGGCCGGGGCGTTCGGGCCGGCGCTTCGGGCACGGCTCGGGCAGGCCACGGCCCGAGCCGTCGCCCGGATCGGTCGAGCGACCCGCCCGGCAGGCCCGGCGGACCGGCTCTCCGCCCTGGTCCGCGTCGGGCTCGCCACGCTCGTCACCCGGCGTACGCGGCGACTCCGCCTGGTGGCGTGACGGCGCTCAGCGCGTCCGCTTCGTCGCCCGCTTGCGCGGCGGGGTCAGCAGGTCGGCGATGGCGGCGATCGCGGACGGCACCACCCGGTAGTACGCCCAGACCCCGCGCTTCTCGCGTTCGAGCAGCCCGGCCTCGGTGAGGATGCGCAGGTGATGGCTCACCGTCGGCTGGGACAGCCCGAGCGGGGCGGTCAGGTCACTCACCGACGCCTCACCCTCCGGGGCGGACTGGATCAGACTGATCAGCCGCAGCCGAGCCGGGTCGGCGAACGCCTTCAGGACGCCCGCGAGGCGCTCGGCGTCGGCACGCTTGATCGGCTCACCGGTCAGCGGCGAGATGGACGGCATCGCTGTTTTCGCAGTTCCCACGCCCTCCATAGTCGCACCGACACCATCAATGGGACGGCAAAACCGCCGACCATCACCGGCGGTGAATCTCCGTGGGTCGGGCGGAGCGCCGGACGGGACCACACCCGAAGATCGGATGATCTAGTCTCAGCGTTCCACACCGGTCGATGAACACACACCGACATCTCCGGTGCTCCTGGCCGGTCGGCATCCCGCCCCTCGCGGCGGCTCGTCCCGCCTTGCCACGGACCCGACAATGGAACGACTGACGCTCACCAAGGCGTAGCGGGGGAGGGCACAGGTGAATCAGGCAGGCGAGCCGGCCCCGGCCGGGCCGGCTCCGGGCGCGTCGTCGCGGGCCGGCCGGATCCGCCAGCTCCGGCTGGTGGGGCTGGTGGTCGTGCTGGCCCTCCTCGCGGCGGCGTTGATCCCCATCGTGCTCCAGTTGGGCCCACCGACCCGCGACGACCTGATGGAGCGGGCCGGCCTCAAGGGCAAGGCGCAACTGCTCGTCGGCGTGAAGGACGACCAACCCGGCGTCTCCCAGCGACTGCCGAACGACGTCTGGAAGGGCTTCGACGTCGACATCGCCTACCTGATCGCCGGCTATCTCGGGTTCGACCGGTCCCAGGTGCGGTTCCTGCCGATGGAGAG
Organism: Micromonospora sp. NPDC049240; assembly: GCF_040647835.1. Lineage (NCBI taxonomy): Bacteria > Bacillati > Actinomycetota > Actinomycetes > Micromonosporales > Micromonosporaceae > Micromonospora > Micromonospora sp. NPDC049240. Next base: position 139,117 of record NZ_JBEZCX010000017.1, on the reverse strand, counting down.
CGAGGACCGGGCCCGCCGCCAGGCCCGGGACCGCGACGGCTTCGTCACGGTCGACATGGTGATCGCCTCCTACAGCATCACCAAGAAGCGGGAAGAGGAGGAGGGGGCGGTCTTCTCCGCGGCCTACCTGCAGACCGAGCAGTCGGTCGTGACGCTGGCCGGCGACAGGGGCCCGGTGAGCAGCCTGGAGGACCTGGCCGGCCGGACCGTCTGCACGTTGACCACCTCGACCGCCATTCCGCGCCTGCGGGAGGCTCGGGCCCGGCCGATCGGCCGGAACAAGATCAGTGAGTGCGTCCAGGAGCTGTACGACGGCAAGGTGGACGCGGTCAGCAGCGACGCGGCGATCCTCGCCGGCTTCGTCACCGGCGACCGGGCGGGCGACGAGGGCCAGCGCTTCCCGAGCCTGCTCCGGAACGCCAAGCCGCTGCGGCACTGGGACATCGGCGAGTCGGCCGCGGAGAAGTGGGGCGTCAACACCGGCCCGAACGAGGCGCTCCGCGACCTGGTGGACCTCGCGCTCGACGACTCGGCCACGAACCCGCGGAACTCGGCCTGGGAGCAGGCGTACGACGCCAACTTCCGCTGGCAGCAGCGTTTCAACCTCCCGCAGCCGGTCGCGGTACAGCAGCAGCCCGACCCCAGGAAGGTGGAGGTACGGCAGTGGCCGTGGGAGAGGATCGCACTGCCGGCCCCGGCATCCTCCGGATCACCGGCGGCCCGGGCAAGAGCGGCCGGCCCCGCCGGATGGCCGGGGCCCGGCAGGCGCAGCAGTGGCTGCTGACGCTCCTCCCCGCGTTCCCCGTCCTGCTCCTGGTGCTGCGGCTGTGGCAACTCAGCCGCCAGGACATGTCGACGATGCTGCTGCTGGTGCAGTACGTCAGCCCGCTGGGCCTGCTCAGCGCGCTGCTGATCGCGTTGGTCTGGGCCTTCCCACTGGTCGTGCTGATGTTCGGGGTGCTCGGCCGGCTGCTGCGGCTCAGCGCCCCGGAGCGTTTCGACCCGGACCGGTCGCTGCTCGCCTCCTGGACGGCGCGTACCCCCGGCTGGGTGGCCACCGCGGCGGTCGCGCTCGGCGCGCTCACCTGGCAGCTCCGCTTCCTGCCGACCCTGCTGATGCTGGCGCTCTGCCTGCTCGCGCTGCGTACCCGCTACCTGTATCCCGACCGGCCGAACCGGATCCTCCTGGTCAGCGTGGCGATCCCGCTGGCCGTGGCGGTGCTGGAGTACGCCGCGCTGGCCCCGGCCGCGTGGACGGCGCTGCACGTCGGTGAGCCGACCACCGCCGTGCTGCTGGTGGTGCCGCCCGCCGCCACCGTGCTGCTCACCGGCGCGATCCCCGGGTGGATCGCGCCGGCGGTCACCCACGGCCTGGCGTACGCGGTCGCGGCCGTGCTGCCGCTGGTGACCGGCGCGGTCTTCCTGGCGGCGCCGGTGCTGCCCACCACCGCGGTCGAGGTCGCCCCACCGGCCTCCGAGACCGCGACGGGGGACGGCGAGGTCGCCTCGGAGGTGGTGCTCGGCGCGCTGATCACCGTCACCGACACCTCGACGATCATGCTGGACCGGGCGGCCGTCGTCCGGTTCCTGCCCAACGACCACGTGCGTTCGCAGGTTCTCTGCCCGCAGGCCCGACCGGTGCCGTACAGCGTGGTGACGGTGCACGGCTGGCCGGTGGAGGAGACCGTGCTCGACTGGATGATGCTCCGGCGGCCGGTCACCGTGCAGGACGTTCGCTGCGACGGCCGGCTCCCCGCCGGGGACCAGCGCGGCCGGGCCCCGCGTTAGCGGTCGGCCCGTCCCCATGGCGGCGACCGGCGGTCAGGTGCGGCGCAGCACCAGGGTCGCGAAACCCAGCAGGTTGCGGTAACCGCGCAACCACCCGTCCCGGTGCGCCCGGGCGACCGTGAGCGCCTCGGCGGCGTCGGGGTGGCCGGGGTTGTCGAGCGCCCACTCGGTGAGCGAGCCGACCCACGACCATTCGTAGTTGTCCCACTCGGCGGCGTCGCTGAGGTGCGCGTACACCGGGGTCCACTCGGCCTCCTCGGCGGCGTCCACCAGGCCGGCGAGGTCGGTGTGGTCCTCCGGTTTCGCGTCCAGCGCGGCCAGCGCCTCCGGCGTCGGCGGCGCCTGCCAGAAAACCTCACCCACCAGCAGGATCCCGTCCGGGTTCACGTGCCGGCCGGCGGCCCGCAGCGTCCCGGCGAAACCGTCGAAGATGTGCGTCGAACCCACGCACAGCACCAGGTCGTAGTCGCCGTCCGGCACGTAGGCCCGCGCGTCGCGTTCGTGCAGCGTCAGCCGGTCGGCGAGGCCGCGCGTCTCGGCCGCCGCGGCGGCGTGTTCGAGCGCGTGGTGGCTGACGTCGACGCCGTCGGCGTGGCCGTCCGGATAGTGGGCGAGGGCCTGCATGGCCCAGGCCGCCCGCCCGCAGCCGAGGTCGAGGATGCGCGCCGCCGGCCGCCGGTCCGCCCGGCGCAGGAGCCGGTTGACGTTGACGCCGGAGACCGGCGCCGCGATCGGGTGGTGCGAGTGCGCGATGTCGCTGAGTCGTTGACGATCCACGGTTGACAGTGAACACCACCGGACCGCTGCGCCGGATCACGCTCCGAGGCCGGGCCGGACGTCAGGCGGTCGGGTCGGGGTGCGGCCGGAACCGGCGCGCGAAGCGGCGGGTCGTGACCGCGACCGTGACGACGGCGACGCCGGCGACGAGGGCGCCGGCGGCGATGTCGCCGGGGTAGTGCACGCCGGTCCAGACCCGGGCGAAGCCGACGACCACCGCCAGGATCGTGAGCACCGCTCCCCAGCGCCGTGACAGGAAGACGCCGACCGCGAGGGCCAGGGTGAACGCGGCGGTGGCGTGGTCGCTGGGCAGCGACGGACCGGTCGCGTGCGGGATCAACTGGTGCACGTGGTGGTTCTGGAACGGCCGTACCTCGGTGCTGAGCGCGGCGGTCACCCGGCCCAGCGCGAACGCGAGCGCGAGCGCGGCGAGCACGCGCGCCACGGCGCCGGCGGCCGGCCGGCCGGCGCGGACCACCGGCACCACCGCCAACGCCCCCAGGACGTAGATCAACCATACCGCCGCCCACTCGAACGCGTCGTCGACGGCGTCGACCCGCCCCGCCCCGGCGTTGATCATCTGGAACAGGTGGTAGTTCACGACGCCACCGCCCCTCCTCGGCTGCCCGACCCGTCTCCGGGTGGCTTCCACGCTCGCACGCGGGCGTCGCCGGAGGCCGGGAAAGTGCCGAATTCCGCACGCCGTCGTGGCGGTGCCCGACGCCAAGCCGCCACCAAGTGAGCGCCAGGTGCGGCGATCGAGGCTCGGCGCACGACATCCACCGAGCGGGCCGCTGACCGCAGCGGCCGGAGGAGACCATGGACACGACCGATTCCGAGACCGGACCGAACCTCGTCGGCTTCCGGATCAACCACCGCACGATGCGCGCCGACACCCGGCGACTCGCCGACCTGTCGGACCGGGTGGCCGCCGGCCTGATCACCTACGACCGTCGTCGGGCGCGGGCGCTGCGGACGTACGTGTGGCTGCTCTGCGCCGGCATCCACCACCACCATCGGATGGAGGACGAGGTCCTCTGGCCGGTGCTGGAACGCTCGGCCGCCGCCGAGATCGACCTGCGCGAGCTGAGCGACGACCACGCCTCGCTGGACCCGGTGCTGGACGAGGTACGCGCGGCCGTGGACGACCTGTGCTCCGTGTTCGCCCCCGGTGGGCCGGCGGAGCACCGGGTACGCACCGCCGCGCGGCGGCTCGCCACCGCCCTCGCCCAACTGCGCGACGCCCTCGACGAGCACATCGAGGAGGAGGAACGGCTGATCTTCCCGGTGATCCGCCGGTACGTCAGCGTGGCCGACTGGGACACCGTGGAACGGGCCGTCCGCAAGGGCGGCGCGCTGCGTTTCGAGCTGCCCCGCATCGAGCGGTACGCCGAGCCCGCCGAGCTGGACGAGCTGAAGCGGATCGCCGGACCGGTGCTGCGGCTGACGCTCGCGGCGGTGCGACCGGGCTTCCGGCGACGGGAGGCGCGGGTCTTCGGCGGGTGAGCGACCGGCTCACGCCGCCACCGGCACGTACGCCGACTCGTCGCTCCACGGCACGGCGCCGACCGCGCGGGCCAGCCGGAGCCCGGCGTCCCGGTGCGCGGCGGCCGCCACCGGGTCGCCGAGCGCGGCGGCCAGCTCGGCGAGCGTCTGGTCCACCGGCCCGAGCGAGATCGACCCGCACTCCAACCCGGCGAAGCGGCCGGCCCACGGCGACAGCTCCCGGTAGCAGCGCCGGGCGGCCGGCACGTCGCCGAGCCGGGCGGCGACCTGACCACGCACCGTCATCCAGTACAGCCAGAGGTAGTCCGGACGGATCGGGGCCCGGGGCCGCCAGACGGCCCGCGCCCCGGCGTGGTCCCCGGCGGAGAGCAGCGCGTGGGCCAGCACGTCGTGGGCGTCGTCCGGCACCCGCGCGTGCACCTGCCGCAGCTCGTCGACCACCTCGTGCCCGCGCCCGGCGACGGTCAGCGCGGTGAACCGGCCCATCAGCCCCATCGCCGCCGCGTTCGGGCCGCCGACCCGGCTCATCCGGTCGCTGATCTCCGCGTAGCGGCGCGACGCCTCGTCGAGGTCGCCCCGGAACAGCGCGCAGAGGCCGGTGAACCAGCCCATGACGGCCAGGATCAGGCCGAGCTGGCCGGTGGTGGCCTGCTCGACCGCCCGGTCGACGTGGTGCCGGGCCCGGTCGAAGTCGGCCTCGGCGAGCGCGGCCTGATAGAGGATGTGGTGAGCCTCGCAGCGGTACGCGGTGAGGCCGGCGGCCTCGGCCGTCGCCAACAGCTCCCGGCCCACCTCGGGCAGCTCGGCGCGGTGCGCGGGAGCGACGGTGACGAAGTAGCGGGCGTTGAGCGCGCGGCAGAGCACGGCCGGGTCGTCCTGCCGGCGGGCCAGCGCGAGGCCCTCCCGGGTGACCTCGTCGGCGCGCTCCTGGTCGGCGCCCTCGATCTCGAACGCCAGCACGCTCAGCAGCCGGGACCGCAGCGCCGGACGGTCGTCGCCGACCCGGGACAGTTCCTGCTCCAACAGCCGGACCAGGGCTTCGTCCACCAGGCGGTCCGGCCGGATGGTCCAGGTGACCGGGGCGTCGAAACAGGTGAGCGCCGCGTGGACGGCCCCCGGATCGCCGGTGCCGGTGGCCAGCCGTACCGCCTCGGCGCGGGCGGCGCGGGCGGTGAGCACGTCACCGGCGAGCGCGCCGGCGGTGGCCAGACTGCGGTGCAGGTCGAGGCGGGTCCGGACCGTGGTCGCCGGCGCCAGGTCGACCGCGCGCAACGCGCCGGCCCAGAGCGCGGCGGCCTCCCGCGGCGCGCCCAGGTCGCCGGCGCGGCGGGCCGCGGCGGCGAGGTGGCCGATCGCGTCGGCCGCGGTGGCCGGGGTGAGGGCCGCGAGCGCGTGCCGCCCCATCGCGGCCACGTCGTCGACGTGCCGATCCCGCAGCACGTCGAGGACGCGGCTGTGGATGCGGGTGCGCCGCAGCAGCGGGACGCTGTGGTAGAGCGCGTCCCGCATCAGGGCGTGCGCGAACCGCACCCGGCCCGGCGCGGGCTCGACGAGCAGGCCGGCGGTCACCCCGGCCTCCAGCCCGTCGAGGACCTGGTCCTCCGGGCCGCCGTCGACCGCGAGCAGGGTGTCGATGTCGGCGGTCTCGCCTAGGACCGCGGCCTGCCGCAGCACCGTCCGCGCGCCGGCCGGCAACCGCGCCAGCCGCCGCGCCAGCACGTGACCCAGGCCGGCGGGGACGCCGTCCAGCGCCGCCGCCGGCCCTTCGGCCGCGATCAGCTTCGCCAGCTCGATGGTGAACAGCGGATTGCCCGCCGCGCGGTCCCGGACGGTACGCAGCAGCTCGGTGTCGGTGCTGTCCACGCCGTAGCGGCGCAGCAGTTCGCCGACGGCGTCCGCGTCGAGGCCGCCCAGCTCGCATTCGACGGCCGGTACGCCGGCCAGCGCGGCCCGCGCCACGGTGAGGTCGTCGGTCACCTCGTCCGGCCGGTACGTCGCCACCACCAGGACCGGCGCCCCGGCGAGTGCGGCGGCGAGGTGGCGGAGGATGCGCAGCGTCTCGCCGTCGGCGCGGTGGACGTCCTCGACCAGCAGGAGCAGCGGGCCGTGACCGGCCAACCGGGACAGGTAGGCGGCCAGCGCCTGCCGGAGGTGGAACTCGTCGTACTCCCCGCGGGCGCCGGCCGACGTGCCGGTCTCCAACAGCAGGCGCAGCCCGTGGGTCTCCGCCTCGTCGAGCGGGAGATGGCGGCGGGCGGCGGTGACCACCTCGTGCCAGGCCCAGGCCGGCGGTGCGCCCTCCACCTGCGGGCAGGTCCCGGTCACCGGACGCCAGCCGTTGACGGCGAGCGTGTCGGCGAGGTGCTGCGCCAGCGTCGACTTCCCCGCGCCCGCCTCGGCGCCCACCCAGCAGATGCCGAGGCCGGTCCGGGCGGCGCGGGCCGCCGCGGCGCGCAACCGGGCCAACTCGGCCGTCCGGCCCAGCGGTCGCTCCGGGCGCGCCCCGGCGGTCGCGGCGGGAGCGGACGTCGCGACCGCCCCGGCAACGGTCTCCGGCCCGGTGACAGCCCTCGGTCCGGTGACGGCCGCCGGCCCGGCGACGGCGGCGGGCCGGGTGGCGACTGCGGTGGGCGCCTCCAGCCGTGGACTCTGCCGCAGCAGGTCCGTCTCCAGGTCCCGCAGCTCACGGCTGGGATCGATGCCCAACTGCTCGGCCAGCACGGCGCGCACCGCGCGCAGCACCTCCAGCGCGTCCGCCTGCCGGCCGAGGCGGTACAGCGCGACCGCGAGCAGCATGGCGGCCCGTTCCCGCAGCGGGTGCTCCCGTACGTGCGGATCGAGGTCGAGCACCACCTCGCCCGGGCGGCCCAGGTCGAGCAGCAGTTTCGCCCGCTGCTCGACGGCGTTCAGCCGCAGCCGGCCCAGCCGCTCGCGTTCCCGGTCCGCCCACGGCTCGCCGGCGAACTCGGCGTACGGCGTGCCGCCGTCCCAGCAGGCGAGCGCCGTCTCCAGGTCGGCGACCGCCGCGGCGGGCCGGTCGACGGCGGCCGGGGTCGCCGCCCGCAGCCGCGACTCGAAGCGCCAGGCGTCCACGTCGGTCACCGGCAGCCGCAGGGCGTAACCGGGGGCGACGGTGACCAGGATCCGGGCCGGGGCGCGGGACGGACGGTCCGGTTCCAGCGCCCGGCGCAGGTTCGACACGTACACCTGAAGCGCCGCCTGGGCCCGTGGCGGCGGGTCCGCGGACCACAGGTCGTCCACCAGCCGGTCGACCGACACCGCGTGACCGCCGCCGGCGACGAGCCGGGCCAGCACCGCGCGCTGCCGAGGCGCGCCGAGGTCGATCGCGGCGCCGCCGTGGAGGGCCCGCACCGGACCGAGCACGCCGATCGTCGTCACGCCGTGACCCTAACCGGACCGGTCCGTCGTGGAGATCATCCATCCGACAGTCCCGGCCGGTACGCCAAGCGCGCGTTAAGCACCCGCCAACTCCGGTCCGGCTCGATGGAGGCCGCATCGCGCCCCGCGACCGCGGGGCGTCGGAGAAGGGACATCCATGAGAACCAAGAAGGGCCGCCCACACCGGTGGCTCGCCGCGGTGACCGGTGTCGGCCTGGTCGTCGGGCTGGCCGGGCCGGCGGTCGCCGCCGACCCGGTCACCTACGACGAGCAGGCCGTGCACCACGCCCTCTTCGCGGCCGTCGTCCAGGTCCGCGAGGGTGGCACCCCGGGCCTGACCGACGCCGTGCTCGCCGCCGAACTCAGCGACTGGCGCGCCACCCACCCGACCGCCGACGCCGCCGCCGTCGGCGCCCACCTGACCGCCGTCACCGCCCTCGTCGGGCAGGCCGTCACCGCGTCCGACGAGTCACCCGGCAAGCTCCACCTGCTCGGCGCGGCCGTGGAGAAACTCGCCGGCAGCGGCGAGGCGCGGCTCGGCGGCCCGGCGGTCCGGGGGCTGCTGCGCAGCACGACAGGTGAGGAACTCGGCGGGATCGTGCCGCCGATCGAGCAGATCCGCAGCGGCACGCAGGACCACATGTGGGAGATGCTGTCGCGGAGCGCGATCGGCCAGGTCTGGGCCGGGCTGCACACCCGGGCCGCCTCCGACGCCGTCCTCGCCGAGGTCTGGAACAGCGCGGTCGGCACCCGGCTCGGCGTACGCCTGGACACCCCGGCGGACGAGCTGGCGCAACTGCCCGACCTGACCGGCCACCTCGACCTTCCGGCGATCACCGCGAAGCGGTACGACAAGGACGCCTACCGGGCGGAGATCCAGACGCAGCTCGACGCCGCGCTCGCCGCGCTGCGGGCGCGGTCGGCGGCCGCGGTGACCGACGCGGTGGCCCAGTCCGACCGCTTCCCGATCGGCGGGCCGGACAAGCCGACAGCCACCGACGAGGCCGCCGCCAAGGCCAAGGCGGAGGCCGACCGCAAGCTCAACGAGAAGCTCGGTCAGGCCGTCACCGTGCTCGGCAAGCTCGCCGGGATGGTGGACAAGCAGTTCGGCCGGCAGATCGAGACCATCGCCAAGGCCGTGGTCGGCGCCATCTCGGCCATCACCACCTACACCGCGGCCATCTCGGCCGCCGGGATCACCACCGCGGCGCTGGCCATGTCCACGTTCACGCTGGTCGGTGGCCTGGTGGGGGCCGCGATGATCCTGCTTCCGCTGTTCACCTCCGGCGGCGGGGCCGACGACGCCACCGGTGCGCAGATCGCGGCGCTGCGGGACCAGATCAACCGGCTCGCGGCGGGCATGGACAAGCGGTTCGACCGGATCGAGAAGATGCTCGGCGTGATGTACGACGCGCTGAGCGCCCAGCTCACCGCGCTCGCCCGGGACCTCGCCGAGGTACGCGCCCAGTTGACCGTCATCGCCGGGCAGCTCATCGTGCTCGACCAGCGGGTCGACGGGCTCGCGCTGGCCAGCCAGGCGGCGTTCGAGCAGATCGCCCAGCAGCCGCTGCGGACCAGCGTCGACCGGTACGTGCACCGTGAGGCGCGCACCGGCTCGGCGATCGACTCCTTCGCGACGTACTTCGACCAGGGCGACTCGCCGACCCGGACGTTCGCGGTCGACTCGGCGCGGCAGGCGCCCCACGTCGTGCCGGTCGGCACCTCGCTGGCCGACCCGGTGTCGACGGTCGGTCTCCACCTGCCGGCCGGCGCGATCGACTACCTGGCCCAGTGGGCGGGCGCCCGGGGCATCGCGCTGACCCCCGCCCCCGGCGACGCGCCGGCCGGTGGCGTGGCGAACCCGTCGGCGTGGCTGCTGGGCGCCCGCGCGAATCTGATCCTGCAACTGCAGAACCCGCAGTACGCCGCCCAGGTCGGCGCGGCCGAGACGCAGAGCACGATCGCCGCCGGTGACGCGGTGAACCGTCGGGTGCGGCAGTTCAGCGCCCCGGCCGCGGACGGCGGCACCAACGCGCTGTTCCAGCGCCTCATGGCCGACTACCGGTCGGCCACGGGCCAGTGGAAGGCGGCCCTCGACGAGGTCGGCCGGGCGGTGCGCTGGGTGGAGACCGACCGCGACTACGACATGTGGGGCAGCGTCGACCAGGACGTCCCGGCGGCGGGCCGGATCGCGGACGTGGCCAGGATGCCGTTCTGCGGACAGGCCGGGGGCGTCACCACGCCGAGCCGGGTCAACCGGTCGGCGCTGCCGAACGTCTACCACCTCGCCACCTACGCGATGGCGCCCGCGCACCGGCCGGAGCTGCGCTCCTGCCTGGACGCCGACTTCGTCAACGTGGAGGTGATCGACGGGCCGCGCACCCAGCGGACCAACGCCGACCTGCAACTGGTGGTGCGGCAGCAGGCCAAGTGGCTGGGCGGCGACTGGCAGGACGTGCGGACCGTGACGTGGAAGACGCACCTGATCGACGTCTGCCTGTGGGACCAGCGGGCCAACCCGCCGACCGGCTACTGCCGGGAGCCCGACTACTACGTCAACCAGAAGTGGGACTCGACGTACCGGCCGGCGTTGGACAACAGCGGGACGGTGGTGGAGAACCCGGCCGCGGTGGCGTTGGCGCGTACCAAGACGCGGGCCATGCTCACCGGTAAGCAGCGCTACTTCTACCGGGTGGCGGCGCTCGGCACCGGTGTCGACCGGCCGGCGGCCGGCACCTGGTCGGTCTCCCAGCAACTGTGGGACGCCGGGAAGAAGGTCTCCGACACGGTCCGAATGCTCCAGATCTTCTCCGAGCTGGGCTGGTCCTCGGCGTTGGACCGGGACGACGTGCTGCACGGTCAACTCTTCGGCGACCGGTCCCTGCCGGCGGACTACCGCCTGCCACGCAGCCAGGACAGCTACAACACCGGATCGCTGCACCTGTTCAACGCCTACCAGCGGGCGTTGGCGAACTACGCCACCTGCGCCCAGACCCTCGACTGGGACCCCTGTCAGGGCGACGTCTCCGGGCTCGACCCGATGCGGGGACAGGAACGGTTCACCGCCGGGTGCGCCACCGCTCCGGCGACCGAGGCCCCCGACGACCCGCTCGGCTCCTGCGTGCTGCGGGCCGGGACGGTGGGCGTCGACAGCCTGGCCGAGCGGTACGCCTACTGGTCCGGCCGGATCAAGGCCGGTAGCCACCAGGAGGGCCTGGCGACGGTGCGGACCGTGCTGGGCCTGCTGCGGGCGACGAACGTCAGCGTGCACGCGAGCTGACCCGGATCCGGCCCGAGGGCGTATCGCCGTGGTGCGCCCTCGGACCGGCGGGTATCGACGATTATGGTGGTTCGTCCACGCGGGACATCACGCCGCCCCCGGCGAACATAGCCTGGCCGCGCCGGAACTTCTTGCCGGCGTTGCCAGTGGACGAACGGGGGAACAGGCCGTGAGAGGACGCCGAAGGCGCCCGGGCGGGACGACACTACGTGCCGTCGACACGTTCGACGCGGACCGGGTGAGCGTCTCCACCGAGGGCGTCTCCCCGCCGGCCCAGTGCGACGCCGACCGCGGCACCGGCGGGGCCGTCGACGAGGTCCGGTTGTTGCAGTCGCCGTCGGGGTGGACGGTCGACGGGCGGACGCTGACCGCGTTCCAGCCCGGTACGGAGTACACCGCCTCCGCCTTCGACAGCGGGCAGGGCACCGTGCCGGTCCGCTTCACGCTGGCGGAGCTGGCCGCGCTGCCGCCGGATCAGGTGCTCGTCGGCGAGCCCGGCGGCAAGCGGAAGGCGGTCACCGAGGACGCGTTCCGCCGCGCGGCGAAGAAGTCCTGCTGAGGGCGGAGGAGTGCCGGTCGGGGCCCGGACGGGCTTCGTCCGGCACTCGTTCGCGGTCAGACGGTGATGACGACCTTCGCGCGGGCGTGTCCGCCTTCCAGATGGCGGATGGCGGCGGGCACCTCCGCGAGCGGATAGGTGCGGTCGACGACCGGCGTGAGGTGGCCGGCTTCGGCGTGGGCGCGTAGCGCGTCGAGGTGTTGCCGGCCGGGTGTCGTGGCGAGGACGACGAGGCGGTGCCGGATGAGCGGCGCCACCAGCCGGCCACGCGTGAGCAGCCAGACCGGTCCGACGAGGTGGCCGCCGCGGTAGACGCCGCCGCCGGAGAGCACCAGCGTCCCGGTCGGGGTCAGCGCACGCCGCAGCGCGGTGAGCGAGCGGTTGCCGACCAGGTCGAACACGACGTCGTGGCGGCGCGGGTCGCGGGTGAAGTCGTCGCGGGTGTAGTCGATCACGTGATCGGCGCCGAGCGCGCGGACCAGGTCGACGTTTCGGGTGCTGCAGACCGCGGTCACGGTCGCGCCGAACGCCTTGGCCAGTTGGACGGCCAGGGTGCCGACTCCGCCGGAGGCGCCGTTGACCAGGACACGCTGCCCGGGTTGGACCCGCCCGGCGTCGCGCAGCCCCAGCAGCGCGGTGGTGCCGGCCAGGGGCAGCGCCGCCGCCTGCTGCGGTGTCAGGTTCGCCGGCGCCGGTGCGACCAGGACCTCGGATACGCACACGTACTCCGCGAACGCGCCGTTGGCGTCGCCGAGGTCGCCGTAGACCGGGTCACCCACGCGCACCTGCCGCACGTCGGCGCCGACGGCCTCGACCCGGCCGGCGAAGTCCCGTCCCCGGATGCGGGCCCGGGGCCGCGTGCGCCCCATCGCCAGTCGCGCCAGCCACGGGTCGCCGCGCGTGGCGTGCCAGTCGTACGCGTTGAGCGCGGCGGCCTCGACCCGCACCCGCACCTGGTCGGCGGTGGGTTGCGGCACCGGAACGTCCGCCAGCGTGAGCGTCTCTGGCGGGCCGTACCGGTCCTGGACGATCGCCTTCATCGTGCCTCCTTGGTGTACGCCGTACACCTATGGTCGGTGTACGGCGTACACCTGTCAAGACGGTTAGGGTTCAACCACCGCCGCCGGGAGCGAGGACGAGATGGCTGAGCAGGCCGACGTGGCGCGCCGGGCGCCACTGAGCAGGGCACGGATCCTGCGGACCGCCGTCGCGCTCGCCGACGAGGCCGGCATCGCCGCCCTCAGCATGCGTAACCTCGCCCAGGAGTTGGGCGTCGTGCCGATGGCCCTCTACAAGCACGTGGCCAACAAGGACGAACTGCTCGACGGCATGATCGACGCGGTCGTCGCCGAGATCGACCCGCCGGCCGCCGACGGCGACTGGAAACACACGATCCGCCGACGCGTGCTCTCCGCGCGACAGATGCTCCGCCGCCACCCCTGGGCGTCGCTGGCGATCGAGACGCGCGACACCGCGACGCCCGGCGTGCTGGCCTACCTCGACTCCATGGTCGGGGCGTTCCGGGCCGGCGGGTTCTCCGTCGACCTGGCGCACCACGTGATGCACGCGATGGGCAGCCGGATCCTCGGCTTCAGCCAGGAACTGTTCGACGCGTCCCGGCGTGCCGGCCGGTCCGGCACGTCCGAGCCCGAGCCGCCGGCCGCGTTCCCGCCGGAGGCCGCCGCGCGGTTCCCGCACCTCGCCGAGGTGGCCGGGGCGGCGTCCCACGAGGACGGATCGGTGGTCGGTTCGGGCTGCGACGACCAGTTCGAGTTCGAGTTCGCGCTGGACCTGCTGCTGGACGGCGTCGAACGGCTGCACCGGCAGGGCTGGACGTCCGCGGATTCAGGAGTGTCGTCCACGGCGGCTCGGGTTCTGCCCCGCTGAAGAGCAGGTCAGGGCGCACGGGGGCGGCGGATGCGGGGTGTCGGGCGAGGAGGGGGACGTTCATCCTCCACCACGACACCTACTGGGTGTGAGCTGCCTCCCGCATGTCGACCCCGTACGCCTCCTCCCGCACGTCGGCGTCGGGGTGCCGGCGCAGCCCGGTCAGCAGGCCCCGCCACGGCTCCGGCCAGCCGGAGACCGCCCCGTGCCGGACCAGCGCCACCGCGAACAGCCCGCCGGCCAGGTCGCCCCGGCCGGCCAGCCGCGCCACCACGTCGTCGAGCCCGGTCAGGTCCGGCCAGTCCGGGAGGGCGCGCAGCCGCGCGCCGACCCGTCCGGCGGCGCGTACCGCGAGGACGGGCCGGCCCGCGCAGAGCGCCGCGACCTCGTCCAGGTTGTCCAGCCGGCCGAGGTCGACCAGCAGGCCGGCGGCCGTGCCGACGAAACCGGGCCGGCCGGCGAGCCGCCGGGCGGCGTCGACGAGCGCGGTCCGGTCGGCGTCGGCCGGCCGGTGCGCGACCCGCACGGCAGCGCCCCGGGCGAGCACGTCGACGCGCCGCCGGGCGGGTCGGTCGGCGGCCGGGTCGCCGGGCCGGTCGTCGGCGGCGTCCCGGTCGACCAGCCGCGCCAGCGCGATGCCGAGCACCTCGTCGCCGCCGGCCCGCAGCAGGTCGGCCACCGCCACGTCGACAAGCGTCTCGTCCAGGTCGGTGAGCCGGTCGACGACCAGGTCGGTGACGTCGGCCAGCCAGGGCGCCCACTCCCCGAGCCGACCGAACGCGGCACGCCGGACCTCCCGGTCGGGGGCGCGACACGCCTCGACGACGAGCGCGGCGTAGCGGGGCCGGTGGCGTTCCGGAATCCAGTACGGATACGCGCCGAGGACCGCGCGTCGTTCCTCGCGGCTGCCGTCGACCGCGGCCCGCAGGACGGTCCAGCTCGCCTCCGGGGTCAGCCGCTGCCGGGCGGCGGAGACGATCGCCGCCCGCAGGTCCCGGTGCGTTCCCGCATCGAGGTACGCGTCGCGCAGCGTCGCCATCGCCGCGGGCGGCCCGTAGCGGGCCAGCAGCCGGGCGGCCTCCTTCCGGCTGGTGATCTTCGCGGGCCCGGTCCGCAGCAGCGCGCCGAGCAGGTCGACCAGCCTGGACGGCGGGACGTGCCGGGCGGCACGGGCCGCCGCGTACAGCGCGACCCGGGCCCGGTCGCCGTCGGCGTACCGGAGCAGCACCGGCAGCGCCTCGTCCGGGCGGTCGGTCCGGACCAGCGCGCCCAGTGCCGCCTCGGCGACCGGCACCTCGGGCGCGTCGAGGTGGCGCCGGACCAGCGCCCGCCCGGCGTCACCGAGGCCGGCGGCGGCCCGGATGGCCGTCGCGCGCTGCCACACGACGTGGCCGGGGTCGGTGACGACCAGCTCCTGAAGCTCCACGAAGCGGGCCTGCTGTCGGGGCAGCCAGCGCGCGGCGCCCGGCGCGTGGCCGGGCACCCAGCGCGTCCCGGCCATGACGAACCGGCCGCGCGGGCGGCGGCGGCCCAACGCCCGGTCGAGCAGGTCGGTGCGGACGCGTCCGACCGCCTCCCACACCTCGTGCAGCGTCACCGCCGACGCGTCGACGTCGAGCACCTCGGCCACCCGCTCGGCGCGGGTTCCCGGGTCGGCGAGCCACAGCGCGATCGCCGTCCGCGCCACCGAGGGCGGCGTGTCCCGGGCGAGCGCCCGGCGCAGCAGCCCCTGGAGCGCGGGCAGCCGCCAGGCCCGCTTGCCCAGCGCGTACGTGAGCGCGAAGAGCGGGGCGTGGTTGCCGCGGGTCATGCCGGCCTCGACCCAGCCGCGCAGCCGCTCGAAGACCATCGACTCCTGCCCGCGCCGCAGCACCTGGTCGAAGCGGCGCAGCATCGGCACGGTCGCGCCGCTGCTC
Source organism: Micromonospora sp. NPDC049240 (assembly GCF_040647835.1). Classification (NCBI taxonomy): domain Bacteria; kingdom Bacillati; phylum Actinomycetota; class Actinomycetes; order Micromonosporales; family Micromonosporaceae; genus Micromonospora; species Micromonospora sp. NPDC049240. Next base: position 124,005 of record NZ_JBEZCX010000017.1, on the reverse strand, counting down.
ACCCGGTCGATGGTGAGCAGCGCCCAGCCGCGTAGCGGCGCCACGTCGACGTGGCGCGCCAGCACGTCGGCGGCGAGGTGGCTCAGCGCCGACGTGGTGGCGGCCGAGGCGTCCCGCGCGTCGACCGCGTCGGTGGTCACCCGCGTCAGCCCGCCGGCCGTGTCGGCGGTGAGCAGCGGCGCGACCCGGGACAGCGCGGTGAGCGCGGAGGCGCGTACCGGATCCTGCTCGTTGCGCAGCCGGGCGAGCCGGGCGACCAGCTCGGCCACCACGCGCGGGTCGCGGGAGCGGCGGGCGGCGGCCACCAGCAGCGCCCAGCCGGTGGCCCGCTCGTCCGCGTCACCGGAGCGCACCGCGCCGTCCAGCGCGGCGGACGCGTCCGGCCACGGCAGGTAGGCGCTCCACGCGCGGACGTCGGCCTCCCGTTCCCGGATCCGGGGCAGGCCGAGCACCCGGGTCGCCTCCCGGACCCGGACCGTCGCCGGCAGCACGTCCATGACCTCGGCGGCCGGCACCAGCAGCGTGCTGTCGGCACCGGCCAGCGCCCGGTCGTACAGCTCGCCGCGCCGGCCCGGCGCGACGGCGTCGAGCAGCGCCGCGAGACCGCGGCCGTGGTCCCGGAGCCGGGCGGCGAGCGGTGCCAGCTCGTCGGTGGGCAACGTCGCGAGGCGGCGTCGCAGCGCCGGCGTCGACGCGGTCCGGGCCACCCAGGCCGCGCGCCCCGGCGCGGTGAGCAGGCGTACGACGCGGGCCGCGTCGTAGGCGGCGAGCCGCCCGTACGCGACCGGCGGGCCGGGCAGCGACTGCTCGGGCGCGTACCGTTCGAGCAGGTCGAGCGCTTCCGCCGGGTCGCATCGCAGCACCGCGCCGGCGACCTCGCCCCAGATCCGGGCGCGTTGCTCGGGCGGGGCCGCGGCCAGCCGCTCGCGGGTCCGGGCCAGCAGCGTGCCGGCGTGCCGGCGGACCAGCCGCTCCGGGTCGAGCGCGTGTTCCAGGTCGGGCAGCAACTCCCGTACCGTGTCGGTGCCGCAGGCCGGCAGCAACGCGGCGGCCTCCTCGTCGCCGAACCGGTCGCGTACCTCGGTGATCAGCGCGTCGGCGACGGCCGGCACGGGCCGGCGGCGCAGCGTGCGGTAGACCCGCCGCCGGTCGGCGGCGGGTCGGTCGGCGAGGTCGCCGGGCGGCGTGCCGGCGCGCAGCGCCATGGCGAGTGCGGTGGCCCGGATCGACGGCAGCGGGTCGTGGGTCGCGGCGGCGACGGCGGCGTCGTCCCGGACCACCATGGCGGCGATCAACGCGAGCCGCCGGGAGTAGGCGTCCCGGCCGCGGAGGTCGGCGCAGACCCGGGCGCGGTCGGGCGCGGTGCGTGCCCAGTCGGCGAGGTGGCGCATCCGGGCCCGGTGGGGGAGTGGGTCGAGCGACGTCAGCAGCGCGCGGGTGGCGGTGAGCACGACGCACATTGTGCCGGTGGGTGGCGCGCCCCGGGTGCCGGCCCGACGCCGGGCGGACCGGAATCCCGCGCGTCCACCATTCCTGCAATTCCTATGTAAATTGCGGATTTTCAGCGTTCTCTCAGGTCTTTTCCGATTGACATCAATGGGACCGTCGGGGATATTCCTAGCGGCGCATCGGGGCGCGGGGCGAGCAGATGGAGTCTGCGATTCCGGCTGTGCGACGTGCGCGTAATTGTCGGTGTGCCCTGCTCCGCGGGGCGCGGAACAGGTTTGGAAGAATGATCAATCGCGCCGTCGAATTCGCCAAGCACAATACGCCGAACTCCATGCGCGTCGCGGCCCGGCGGGCGCAGATGGAAACGCGCAACACCCGGATGCGGCTCACCGTGCCGGTCGTTTCCCGCAGCGAATTCGACAATATCTTCCACTGCACCGTCCGCAAGACGGGCAGCCAGTGGATCAAGGCGTTGTTCAGCGATCCGACCGTCTACCGTCATTCCGGGCTGCTGCCGTACGACCCGCGCTTCTACGCCGGCGGGGCTACCGCACCCGTCCCGCGCGGCCGGGTCGGCCTCGCGATCTTCCTGTCCCACCGCCGGTTCGAGGCGGTGCCGAAGGCCGGCACGTACCGCGCCTTCTTCGTGATCCGCGACCCGCGCGACGTGGTGGTGTCGAGCTACTTCTCACTGCGGAACTCGCACGCCCCGATGGGTGACATCCCGCAGGCCCGGAAGGCCCTCCAAGAGAAGTCGAAGAAGGAGGGGATGCTCTACGTCATCGACCGCCTCCGCGACAAGAAGCAGTTCGGGCAGATGCGCTCGTGGGCGGTGGCACCGCCCGCGGAGACGTTCCGCCTGTTCCGCTACGAGGACCTGACCGGCGACCGGCAGGCCGAAGAGGTGGACCGGCTGATGCGGCACTGCGGCATCACGCTTCCGCCGTCCGACCTGACCGCGCTCCTGGCCCGCTACAGCTTCACGAAGATGAAGAAGGACAAGGAGACGCCGGGCCGGATCTCCCACTACCGCAAGGGCGCGGCCGGCGACTGGCGCAACCATTTCGACGACGACATCTACGCCGCCTACACCGCGGCGGCCGGTGACCTGGCCGAGGTGCTGGGCTACCCCGCCCGCGACGCGGTCGCCGCCCGGCCCGACGGGTCGGACCCGGCGGCCCGGTAGGGGTTGTCGGCCGATCGCCGTATCCTGCTGCCGTGGCCCTGCGGTTCACCACGCGCGCGTCCGACTCCGGGTGGGTCGACACGGTGTGGACCTGCGCCAGCGGGCCGGTCACGGAGATGACGTCGGTGGCCACCGCGTGCTGGGGCCTGGTGTTCTGGCAGTGCGACGGCCAGCCGTACGCGAGCGTCTCCGGGCCCGAGACCGGCGCGGGCGTCGCGCCGGTGCCGGCGGGCGCCGCCTTCGTCGGCATCGAGTTCGCGGTGGGGACGTCGCTGCGCGCCCTCCCCGCCCCGGCCCTGGTCGACCGCGGCGCCGCACTGCCCGACGTCACCCGTCGGACGTTCCGGCTGGCCGGCGACCGGTGGGAGACACCGGGCCCGGACGACGCCGAGGCGCTTGTCGAGCGGCTGGTCCGGGCCGGCGCGGTGGTCCGCGACCCGGTCGTCGCCGAGCTTCGCCGCGGCCACCGCCCCTACGCGTCGCCGCGCACCGTGGAACGTCGGTTCCGGGCGGCGACCGGGCTGACCCAGGGCGCCGTGCGGCAGATCGAACGGGCCCGGGAGGCCGCGGCGCTGCTGGCCGCCGGCGTTACGGTGGCCGAGGCGGTCACCCGGCTCGGGTACGTCGACGAGCCGCACCTGGCCCGCGCGCTGCGCCGGTACGTCGGGCGGACGGCGGGGCAGTTGCGTGCCGGCAACGGCCGACCGATCGCGCTGGACCTGGGTCAGCGGACCACGTCGTAGATCAGCTTCAGCACACCGTTCGAGTAGGTCTCGGACTCCCGCAGCCGCAACGTCTGCTTGTCCTTGTCGGTGGTGCTGAACAGACGCTTCCCGGCGCCGAGCAGCACCGGGAAGACGAGCAGGTGGTACCGGTCGACCAGACCGGCGTCCGACAGGCGGCGGGCGAGTTCCGCGCTGCCGTGGATGAAGACCGCCCCGCCCTCGCCCCGTTTGAGCGCGGCCACGTCGTCGGTCGAGCGCAGGATCGTCGTCGGGCCCCAGCCGTCGACGAGCGCGTCGTCGGGCAGGCCGGACGAGACCACGTACTTCGGCAGCTCCCGATAGTCGGCGTGGTCGTCGGAGTCCCGCCAGACCGGCGCGAACGCCTGGTAGCTGCGGCGGCCGAACATCAGCGCCGTGGTGTCGGCGAGTTCCTCGCCCTTGAGGCCGAAGGCCTCCGGCACGAACTCGATGTCCTGCACCACCCAGCCGCCGCTGCGGTGCTCCTCGCCCGGCCCGCCGCCGGGGGAGTCCACCACGCCGTCGAGCGACAGGAAACCGGTATAGACAAGATCACGCATGGGGGAATGCTAGGAATCCGGGTGGCCCGGTGTCTTGTACGGAAACGACACGTCAGGGCAGCGGGACCACGTAGGAGTCGACGCGGGCGATGAGCCCGTCGCGGAACGTGAACAGGTCGTTGAAGGCGAAGCGGAACGGCCCGTGCGCCACGCTGACCCCGCGGCCCTCGCCGGTCACCACGACGACGGGACCGTCCTCGTGCACCCGCTCGACGTCGAGCTGCGGGCTGCCGGCGAACGCCGGGTTCTCGATCTCGCCGTCGAACTCCGCCCGCCCCCGGGTGGTGCGGTGACCGTGGATGACCCATTCCACGTCGTCGGTGAGCGTCGCCAGGATGCGCGGGTGGTCGCTGGCCCGGAAGCCGGCGAAGTATTCGTCGACCAGGTCACGCTGGCTGATCTGCGGCACTGTCGGCTCCTGCGGCGGAAAGGTGGGCGGCGAGGGCGTCGAGGATCGAGGCGAGCCCGTCCGCGGCCCGGGCGGTCCGCAGCTCCGGCGGGAGCCGGCGCTGGTGGACGGTCAGCTCGGTGCCCTCGCCGGCGGGCCGGAGCGTCACGGTCGTGCGCAGGCCGGTCACCGGTTCGTCGAAGACGAGCTCGCGCGGCGGGTCGAGGCGTACGTAGACGAAGCGGAGTCGGCGGGTCGCGCCGTCCGGGGCGCGGGTGTCGAGCGCGAACTCGCCGCCGGGCCGCGCGTCCACGGTCACCGACCCGGGTGGCACCTCGGCGTGCGAGCCGCCCCAGAACGCCGCGAGGCTCGCCGGCGTGGTGAAGGCGGCCCAGACCCGGGCCGCCCCGGCACGGAGGTGTCGACGGGCGATCAGTTCGTCGCCGTGCCGCTCGGCGCGGGCGGTCACCGGGCCCCCGCCTCGTCGTCGAGGTGACGGTCGAGCGCGTCGAGCCGGTCGTCCCAGGCCCGGCGCTGCTCGTCGATCCAGGCTCCGACCAGTGCGAGCTGGTCGGCCCGGAGCCGGCAGGGTCGTCGGGTGCCCTCGCGGCGTTGCGCGACCAGGCCGCAGCGGCGCAGCACGCCCACGTGGTGGGAGATCGCCTGCGGGGTCAGGTCGAACGGCTCGGCCAGCTCGCCCACCGTGGCGTCACCGTGGGCGAGGCGGGTCACCAGGGCGCGGCGGACGGGGTCACCGAGCGCGGCGAACGCGAGGTCGAGGTCGGACACGTCCCCACCCTAATCCAAACCTACGCTTGCGCAAGTGCTTGTTTGTATTCGGCTCCGGCGTTTCGGCGGGACCGGGAGCGGGCACGCCGGGAGAAGGGAGGTCGATGTGAACAGACCGAGCCGACCTGACCGGCGGCGACTGTGGGGCCTGTCGGTGCTCGCCACCGCGCTGCTGGCCGGCGCCTGCACCGACGGCGGGACTGACCCGAACCGGGGCGCGCCCCCCGCACCGTCGACGGTCCCCACGTCCGCCGCCGCACCGTCGGCGTCGTCGTCGACCGCCACGACCGTGACCATCCCGAGGTCCGCGTTCGTCGACCTGCCCGCGGAGCTGCGCAAGGGTGCCCCCCAGCCGATGGAGGTCGCCGACGCGCTGCCGAAGCTGTGCGCCGAGGAGTTCGCCACCGGCGGCCGATCGGTGACCGCGGGCGCCGCGATGATGAGCACCTACCAGACGCCCGGGGACCCACCGGAGAACGTCCCCTACGGCACGCTGCACCAGACCGTCTTCGCCTTCACCGGCACCGGCGCCGGCGACTACCTGCGCCGGGTCCGGGCAGCGCTGGCACTCTGCCGCTCCTTCCCGGAGCGGGGCGCCACCGTCACCGTCCGGTCGCAGCCGCTGGCGAGCACCGGCGACGACGCGCTGCTGGTGACGCTGACCCGGCCGGCGACGAGCCTCGACGGAAGCCCGGCCGAGGGCACCACCACCAGCCAGATCACGGTGGTGAAGCTCGCCGACGCGGTGACCGTCGTGCACGACCAGGGCTGGGAGGGCAGCAGCGACAACCCCGACCTCGCCGACGACGTCGCCCGCGCCGCCGCCCGCGGGCTCGACTCCTGGCAACGGTGAGCCGGCCCGCATCGGCGGCCCGCCGAGACGGGCCGTCCGCGAGGACCGGGGGCAACCGGAAGGCCCGTCAGGAGACCGCGGTCCGCACCAGCTCGGTGAGCCGCTTCTCCACCATCGGGCTCCACCGCAGCAGCGCGAACGACGCCGGCCACATGTCGCCGTCGTCGAGGTTGGCCGCGTCCTGGAAGCCCACCGTCGAGTAGCGGTAGTTGAACTTCCCCGAATCCTGGAAGAAGACCACGATCTTGCCGGCCGCGTTCGCGTACGCGGGCATGCCGTACCAGGTCTTCGGCGACAGCTCGGGAGCGGCGGCGGTGATCGTCACGTGTACGCGCTCGGCCAACTCGCGGTCGGCCGGCGCCATCTGCGCGATCCGGTCGAGGACCGCCTGCAACTCGTCGGCCTTCTTCCCGCCCTTCTTCCCCTCGGCGCGCAGCTCGGCCGCGCGCTCCTTCATCGCGGCGCGTTCCTCGGCGCTGAAGCCCTCGCTCATCTCGGTTCCCCCTCGTTCCCCGGCGGTCGACGTGACGCCGCCCCGCTCAGCAGAAACGCTACGACCGCCGCTGCCCACCCGCTTCTCGATTCCTGATCGCTTCGGGAGTGAGGCGGGGCCCCCGCTTAACGCCTCCGGTATAGGTGGGGCCCCTTCTCACGCGTCAGGCGCAACGGGGACAGCCGGCAGCGTCACGGCGGCCTATGATCCGGTGATCGCTCCCGCACCCTGGTGGCCGCCGTGACCGAGGAGCGTGGCCTGGCCGGGCCGGCCGCCTTCACCTCGCCGGACGGTCGCACGCCCACGGTCCGCGCCATACTCCTCGACATGATCGAGGAGTACGCGCGCCACACCGGACACGCCGACCTGCTCCGCGAGGCGGTGGACGGGCGGGTCGGCGAGGGCGCGCCGGCGGACTTCACGATCTGAGGCGTGACCCGCTGACGAGCCGATGAGTTTGGCATGCGACGGCGGTCCACCCGTCGACATCACCTGGAACATGAAGGAGCACCACGATGGCGAAGGTCGTCTCCACGTTGTTCATCTCGGCCGACGGCGTCGCCGAGATCGACCCGGACTGGCACTTCCCCTACTTCGACGACAACATGGGCCGCGCCGTCACCGAGGACTACGACACCTCCGACGTCCTGCTGATCGGCCGGGAGACCTACGACAGCTTCGCCGGCGCGTGGCCGGGCCGGGAGGCCGAAGGCGGCGACGACGCGCCGTTCGCCAAGCAGCTCGGCGACATGCGCAAGGTGGTCGTCTCCCGCCAGCCGCTGGAGTTCTCCTGGCGCAACTCCGAGCTGGTCCAGGGCGACCTGGTCGACGCGGTGACGGCGCTCAAGGCCGACGCCGGCATCAAGGGCGTCCTCATCCCCGGTTCGATCTCGGTGGTGCAGCAGTTGCTCGCCGCCGGGCTGGTCGACGAGCTGCGGCTGCTGGTGCACCCGGTGGCGGCCCGCAAGGGACGCAAGCTGTTCGACGAGGGCGACCGCCCGTACCACCTCCGGGTGACCGCGACGGAGGCGTACCCGACGGGCGTCATCCGGGTCATCTACGCGCCGGCCGACGCACCGGGCCAGGCCGGTTACGACGACGCGAAGGAGCAGTTGGTCACCGGGAGCTGACGGGCGGGGCAGCGGCGGGCCCGCACGCCGTGGCAAGATCCGCGGCGTGCGCCGCGGCCCGTTGCTCCTGACCGGTGCGGCGGTGTGCGCCGTGCTGCACGCCGTCGGCGTCCTGGCGGCGCACCCGGTGTGGCGCGGCGCCGAGGTGCTGAGCCTGGCCTTGCTGCTCGCCTACGCGCTGACCCGTGGCCTGCCGGCCCCGCGCTGGTCGGTGCCGGCGGCGCTGGCGGTGCTGCTGGTGGACGCGGTCCGCACCATGCCGGCGGCGCCCGGCGGCCGGGAGTTCGGCTGGACGGTGTACGGCCGGATCGAGCACGTCGACGTCACGGCCGGCTTCGCGGCGGGCCTCACCGCCTGCGGGGCGGCGCTGGCCGCGACCGTGCTGCTGCTGGTCGGGTGGCGCGCCCGCGTCACGCGTGGCCCGGTGGTGACCGCCGCGCTGGTGGCGGTGCCGCTCCTCGGGTACGCGCTGATCCGGGTCGTCGACCTTCGGCGGGACCTGCTGGCCGAGCAGCGGTCGCGGCCGGGTGGGCCGGACGTGGCGGACGCGGTGGGCGCGCTGATCCTGGCGGTCCTTCCGGCGCTCGCCCTCGCGCTGACCGCGCTGGCGCTCGCCGTGCTGCTGGTTGGCCGGGGTCGCTGGCTCGCCGCGGCCGGCGCGGTCCTGTTGTCGCTGGTGGCATGGCCACTGATCGACACCAGCATCGACGCGGTGCGGCTGCCCGTCCCGACGTTCACCGAGTCCGAGGTGCTGTACGCCGTCACGCCCACGGCGGCACTGCCGCAACCGGTGCCGGCGCTCGCCGTGCTGGTCGAGCTGACCGCTTACCTGCTGCTCGTCGCCGGCCTCGCCGGAGCCGGGCGCCGCGCGCCCGCGGCGCCCGCGCCGGTGGCCGGTCCGGGGTAACCGCTGGCGGTCCGCCGGGCGCGCCGCTACGATCCTCGGCGATGACTCTCTCGTGCAGATTGGGGGCCCGGTTCGCGCAAGGTGAGTGCTGATGCGCTCTCCGGTTGCGAACGCGGATTTCCGCCTCTCCCTCTGGCAGCGGGTGCGTGAGTACGCCGTCCCGCCCGACATGATCCAGGCCGCGACCGCCCGCCGTTCGGTGGGCGACTGGGCCGGCGCCTGTGCGGTCACCCGCGTCGACGTCGATCTGAGCCTGCGCGCGGTCGTCCACCGGCACGGCCGGGAGCTGGCCGCGCGGCTCCGCGACGACCTCCGGCACCTGGCGCCCGACCTGTTGCGCTGGCACCTGCCGAGGACCGCCCCGGACGGGCTGCTGCGTCCCGGGCTGACCGTCACACTGGCCCGGTACGGCCCGCCCGGCCGGGGCGGTGCCGGGGCGGCGCAGCTCGTGGCGCGGACACCGCCGGCGTGGGCCGACGCCGGGCAGCGGATCAGCCTGGCGGTGTGGGCCGGCCCCGGCGACGACGTGGCGGCCCACCCGCATCCCCGTCCCGACCGTCGCTTCCGGCTCGACCTGCACCGCCACCTGTGGGATGCGCGCCGGGCAGGTGAACTGCGGGTCCGCTCCGGTGCCGACCTGCCGGCGGTCGACTCGGCGGGGCCGGCCCACGGATATCCGGCACACCGGTGGCCGGCCGAGGCGGCGCTGCTGCTCCGGGCCGAGGGCTCGACCGGCGAAGCGGTGGCGGTGCGGCTCGGGTCCCGTCGCCGCCTGATCCTGCAACGCCGGGGCGGCGGGTGGACGGCCCGGTCAGGCCGGTCGACCGCGCTGCCGGTGCTGCCGGACGCGGCGACCCGGACACCGCCGGACGTGGAACTGCTGCGTCATCGGATGATCGAGCCCGACCGGCTGCACCCGCTTGTGGCGTCGGCGCTCGCCCCGGACGCTCCGGCCACCGTCCGGGCCCGCGACGACCGGCCGGGGGACCGGCCCCGCCTGGTCGACTGCCGTGGCGTCCGGCACCGGATCGGCCTCGTCGACGGTGTGCTCGCGCCGCTGGACCACGACCCGGCGGAGGTACGCCGGGAGGAGCTGCTCGCCACGCTCACCGGTACGCCGCTGCCGTGCCTGCGCGCGATCGACGAGGCGCACCGCCGGCCCGAGTCCCTGCCCGACATCCGCGCCCGCCTCGACCACGGCGACCTGCCCGGCGCGGTGGCGGCGGTCGAGGCGCTGCTCGGGCCGGACGCGCTGCTGCGCCACGGTGAGCTGCGCGCGGAGCTGGAGGACGCCGCGCTCCGGCGGATCAGCCACGGGCTGTTCCGGGCCGGGCTCGCCGGCCGCTGCCCGGTGCCGTCCACCCGGGACCCGCGATCCGCCTCGGACCGGCGTTCCCACCCTCGTCACGCCCTTTTCCGCTGACCGGGCCGCAGCCCGTCACGAACCCCCAAGGTGATGCTCATGCCCCCTGCCGCCATCCGGACCGACACCCACCCGCCGGCGCAGCTCGATGTCGCCGCCGACCTGATCGCCCTGCTCGGGACCAGCGCCACCGAGCCGCGGCCCGACCCGCAACTGGAGGCGCTGACGCTGGCCGTGGCCGCCGATCTGCCGGTGCTGCTCTGGGGCGCGCCGGGCATCGGCAAGACGGCCGCGTTGACCCAGCTCGCCGCGTCCCTTGATCTGCCGCTGACCACGGTGATCGCCAGTGTGCACGAACCGTCCGACTTCGCCGGTCTGCCGGTCGTCGGCGACGACCCGGCCACCCAGGGCGTGCCGATGGCGCCGCCGGACTGGGCGGTGCGCCTGGTCCACGCCGGCCGGGGACTGCTGTTCCTGGACGAGCTGTCGACCGCCCCGCCCGCGGTGCAGGCGGCACTGCTCCGCCTCGTGCTGGAACGGCGCGTCGGCAGCCTGCGCCTGCCGCCCGGGGTCCGGATCGTGGCCGCCGCCAACCCGCGTACCTCGGCCGCCGACGGCTGGGAGCTGAGCCCGCCGCTGGCCAACCGGTTCGTCCATCTCCAGTGGAGCCACGACCACGAGGTCGTCGTCCGCGGTCTCGGCGGCACCTGGCCCCGGGCGGCCCTGCCCCGGCTCGACCCGGCGCGGCTGGCCGGCGCCGTCGAACACGCCCGCCGCGCGGTGTGCACGCTGCTGTCGGCCCGCCCGACGCTGGTGCACCGGTTGCCGACCAGCGAGGCCGGCCGGGGCGGCGCCTGGCCCTCGCCGCGTAGCTGGGAGATGGCGCTGCGGCTGATCGCGTTCGCCGCCGCGGCGGACACCTCGCGGGACGTGCTGTCCGCACTGGTCCGCGGCGCGGTGGGCGACGGGCCGGGGCTGGAACTGCTGGCCAGCCTGGACCGGATGGATCTGCCCGACCCGGAGGAGGTGTTGGCCGATCCGCACGCCGCCGCCCTGCCCGAGCGGGGTGACCTGCGCCAGGCCGTGCTGGACGCGGTCGTGGAGGCGGTCCGGCGTCGCCCGGAACGCGCCCGGTGGGACGCGGCCTGGACGCTGCTCGGCCGGGCGGCGGAGACCGGAGCCCCGGACCTGGTGGTCGTCCCCGCCGCCACGCTGGCCCGGCTACGCCGCGAGGACTGGGACATCCCGCCGGTGATCGACCGCCTCACCGCGGTGGCGTCGCTGTCGCGGGGCGCCGACGAGACGGCGGCCCGGGTCGCGGCCGGCCGATGAGCGCCACCGTCGTCCTCGACCGGGACAAGCTGCTCACCGCCCGCCTGTACGCGGCGCGAGTCCGCCCCTATCTGGCCACCGCGCTGTTCGCGCTGCACGTGGTCGAGTCCCGCCGGGTCCCCACGATGGCCGTGGACCGGCACTGGCGCTGCTACGTCTCGCCGCTGTTCGTGGCCCGTACGCCGGTGGCGGACCTCGCCGCCGTGTGGGTGCACGAGGTGTCCCACCTGCTGCGGGACCACCACGGCAGGGGTGACCGGTTTCTCCGGGAGCACGGGCTGACCGGGGCCGCGGAACGGCTGCGGATCAACATCGCCGCGGACTGCGAGATCAACGACGACGCGTACGGCGACGGGCTGGTCCGGCCCGCGGACGCCGTCGAGCCCGGCTGCCTGCGCCTGCCCGAGGGACAGCTGATGGAGGAGTACCTGCGCCAGTTCCGGCTCGGACCGCTCACCCAGCACCTGGCCTGGCTGGACTGCGGCAGCGGCGCCGACGGCCTGGGCCGGGCGTGGGACCTGGGACCGGACGGCGCGCACGGGCTCACCGAGCAGGAACGGGACGCGGTGCGGTTCCGGGTGGCCGAGGGGATCACCGGCCGGCCCGGGACCGCGCCGAAGGGCTGGCGGCGGTGGGCGGAGGAGGTGTTCCACCCGCCGCAGCCGTGGCGGGAGCTGCTGGGCGCCGCCGTCCGTTCCGCGGTATCGGCCTCCGGGGCGGGCGACGACTACACCTACGGTCGGCCGTCGCGGCGCTCGGCCGGCGTACCCGGTGTGGTCCTGCCGGCGCTGCGCCGCCGGCCACCGCGTGTCTGCGTGGTCGTCGACACCTCCGGCTCGGTCAGCGACACCGAACTGGGCAGCGCGCTGCTGGAGGTCGCCGCGATCGCCCGGGCCGTGGGCGGACGCCGTGACCTGGTCACCGTGCTGCCCTGCGACGCCGCCGCGCACCGGGTGCTGATGCTGTGCCGGGCCGAGGACCTCCCGCTGGTCGGCGGCGGTGGCACGGACCTGCGTACCGGATTCGCGCGGGCGCTGCGGGACGCCCGGCGCCCGGACGTCATCGTCGTGCTGACCGACGGGCAGACGCCTTGGCCCGCCACCCGGCCCTCCTGCCGGACCGTGGTGGGCCTGTTTCCCCGGCCGGTGCGGTGGAGCGAGCAGGACCCGGATCACGTGCCGGACTCGCCGCCGGACTGGGCGCGGGTGGTGACCCTCGGTTCCCCGTCCCGGTGAGCGCGGCGGTCCGGTTCAGTCGAGCAGCGCCAGCAGCGCGTGCAGCGCCGGGTTGGTGCTGTCCACCGGCCAGGCCAACCCGACGTCCACGGTGGGCGTCGGGGCGGCGAACCGGCGCAGCCGTACGCCGGGCAGCCGCAACGCCCGCGCCCGACCGGCCGGCACGGCCGCGACCACGTCGCCGTCGGCCACCGCGCGCAGCAACTGCTCGTCGTCCGGTTCGTGCCGGACCAGCCGGAAGCCGCCGCGCGGCCACACCTGGGCGATGGTCCGGTCGAACATGCCGGGCCCGTTCTCCCGTGGCCACATCACCGCCGGCAGGTCGACCACCTCGGCCCGGCCGATCCGGCGGCGGCCGGCGGCCAGCGGGTGGCCCGCCGGCAACGCCAGCAGCAGCTCCTCGGTGTCGACCGTGCGGCAGGCCAGCGCCGGCTCGTCCACCGGCGGCCGGACGAACGCCGCGTCCAGCCGGCCGGCGAGCAGGCCGGCCACGTTCGGCGCGGTCCACGCCGTCTCGGACACCACCTCGACACCGGGGTGGGCGGCCCGGAACCGGGCGATCAGCGTGTCGACCCGGCCGCCGCGCGCCGACCTGGTGTACGCCAACCGCAGCCGACCACCCCGGCCGCGCGCCAGGTCGCGGATGCGGGCGGTGGCGGCGTCCACCTCGGCGAGCAGCCGGACGGCCTCGTCGGCGACCCGGGCGCCGACCTCGGTCAGCGTGCAGCCCCGGCTGGTGCGGTGCACCAGCGGCACGCCGAGCTGCCGTTCCAGGGCGCGGATCTGCTGGCTGAGCGCGGGCTGGGCGATGCGCAGCCGGGCCGCCGCGCGGGTGAAGTGCAGCTCGTCGGCGAGCACCACGAACGAGCGCAGCCGGCGCAGGTCCGACCAGGCGCCCGGGGCCTCGACCATGCCACCCATCATAAGCGCCGCTTATCGCCGCCGGTCCGATCCGTCTTGGACGGCACCGTCTCCCGGGGGCCACCATCGGCAACACATCGACGGTACGGGCGAGGGGCGCGGATCATGACGACAGCGGACGTGGTGGTGGTCGGCGGCGGGGTGATCGGGATGACCGCGGCGGTCACGCTTCAGCGGCGCGGCGCGCGGGTCACCGTGCTGACCGCCGACGACCCGGCGGACACGGTGTCCACGGTGGCCGCGGCGGTCTGGTACCCGAGCCACACGGAGGCGGATCCGCGGGTGCTGCGTTGGGCCCGGGACACCCACGCCGAGCTGCGCCGCCAGGCCGCCGACGGGGTGCCCGGGGTGGTGGACCGGCCGACCCGGATGTGGTTGCGTCGCCCGTACGCCGGGCCGCCCTGGTGGGCCGACGCCTGCGGTGACCTGGTGGTCGAGCCGGCCCGGCCGCCGTACACCGCGTTGCTGCGGTTCACCGCGCCGACGGTGGAGATGAACCGCTACCTGACCTGGTTGCACCGGCAGGTGGCGGCCGGTGGCGGCCGAATCGTCCGGCGTGCGCTGGACACGCTCGCCGAGGCGTACGAGATCGCGCCGACAGTGGTCAACGCGACCGGCCTGGCCGCCGGCCGGCTCGCCGCCGACCCGGCCGTGCACCCGGCGCGCGGGCACATCGTGCTGGTGGCGAACCCCGGCCTGACCGTCTCGGTACGCGACGAGGACGACCCGGCGGGCGTCACGTACGTGCACCCGCGCCGGCACGACGTGGTGCTCGGCGGCACCTACCAGCCCGGGGTGGGGCACACCCGGCCGGACCCGGAGACGGCGGCGGCGATCCGGCGTCGCTGCGTCGCGTTGGTGCCAGGGTTGGCGGACGCGCCGGTGCTGGGGGAACGGATCGGGCTGCGACCGGTCCGGCACGGCGGGCCCCGGGTCGAGCGGGATCCCGGCGGTGGGCGGCTGGTGCACGCGTACGGGCACGGTGGGGCCGGGGTGACGCTGTCCTGGGGCTGCGCGGCCGAGGTCGCCGACCTGGCCCTGGCGGATTAGGCCTGCGGTGCCGGCGGCTGCGGCGCGGCGGGCGTTCGTGGTTCGCGAGCGGTCCACGCGAGGAACCGGTCGAACAGCGCCGCGGGATCCGGGCCCGGGTTCGGGGTCAGCGCCAGCAGATCCGCCGTGGCGTCGAACAGGCAACCGGCCATGTAGATCGACAGGGACACCCGGTCGCGCCGGTACTCCATCAGCAGCAGGAGCCGGGCCGGCTGGCATGGCCACGGCGCGGCGCAGACGCGGCACAGCCACAGCGGACGACTCGGCAGGTGAGGTCTGACCGCCCGGCGTTGGCGGTTCGGCACGGGGGACCCGTTCGGCGTAGACATACCCCTTACGGTGACCGAGTCGTTGACCCGGGTCAAGGAGTCGGGGCAACTGTCTAGCGTCCGGAACATGGAGCTGGTGGGTGCAGCGGAGATTCGCGTGATGCTTGGCGGGATCAGCAAGCAACGTGTCTACGTCATCACCAGTCACCGGAACTTCCCGGAGCCGGTGGCCGACCTCGTGCAGGGCAAGGTCTGGCTGAGGTCCGACGTCCAGAAGTGGATCAAAGAGCATCGGCCGGAGCTGGCCGGCGACTGATCAGCCCTCGGCGCCCTGTCGACCTGAGAGCGTAAGCGACTCAGGTCAGGTGCTCGGCCAGCGCGACGATGATGCCGCTCGGCCCACGCAGGTAGCAGAGCAGGAAACTGTCCTCGAAGCGCGTCACCTCGCCGACGAGTTCCGCGCCGTGCGGGCGGAGCCGGGCGAGCGTGTCCTCGATGTCGTCGACGGCGAACATGACGCGGTGCAGGCCCCGCGTGTTGGCCGGGGTGACGCTCGGCTCGGGCACGATCGCCCGCGGCGAGTGGTACGTCGCCAGTTCGAGCCGGCCCGGCGCGTCCGGGATCCGCATCATCGCGATCTCGCTGCGCATGTCGTCGAGCCCGACGACCTTCCCCGCCCAGCTTCCCTCGATCGGCATCCGGCCTTCCAACTCCATGCCGAGTGCGGTGAAGAACGCGACGGCGGCGTCGAGGTCGTCGACGACGATGCCGACGTTGTCCATGCGCTGAATCGTCATGTCCCCGAGGGTAGAACGGCGGACCGACGGCCGGCGTTGTGTGCCGCGACCAGGCCCGGCAGTTCGTCGAGCGACCCGATCCGGAACAGGCAGCGCTGCGCCACGGCCGGCAGGTCGAGGATGTGACCCCACGGCCCGCGCCGGATCAGGCACGCCGGCATGCCCGCCGCCATGGCCGCGCCCGCGTCGTTGTCAGGCCGGTCGCCGACGTACAGGATGGACGACGGGTCATGGCCGGCCTCGCGGACGAGCCGCGCGAAGAACGCCGGCGCCGGCTTCGCCACGCCCCAGCCGTGCGACGTGCCGATCACGTCCACCGGAAGGTCGAGTGCGCGCAGGCTCGCCTCGGCGTGTGCCGGCTGGTTGCCGGCCAGGCCGACGCGCAGTCCCTGATCCTTCAGCGCGGTCAGGCACGCCCGCGCGTCCGGGTAGAGATCGTCCTCGTCGAACGACTCCGGCCGGCCGGCGGCGGCCCGCCGCGCCAACTCGGTCGCCAGGTCGAAGTCGGGCCGGAAGGTCCGGAACGCCTCCTGCCAGTTCTGCCCCCGGGCGATCACCGCGCCGAGGACGGCGGAGAACGTGTGCCGGGGCACGCCGAGCCAGCCCGCCCAGTCCGCGAACTCGCGGGACTCGTCGAGGATCGTCCCCCCGACGTCGAAGAAGACCGCCTCGATCATGTGGCCACCTCCACCGGTGTCGCCTCGCCAGCCTGCCGATCTGTTCCCTGAGGTGGTCAGCGCGTGGCGGTCGGCGAGGGCCGCTTGTCGAACGGCCACGGCTGGGGGCCGAAGAGGTCGGTGCAGGCCGATAGCAACTTCTGCTGCGCCTCGGCCACGCGGGCGTCGGCGGGTCCCCGGTCCACCGTCGGGTCGTTCTTCACCCAGAGCCTCTCGGCCTCCATGCCGACCACCACCAGTTCCCGGCCGGCTTCCTGCACGCCCGGATCGACCGACTTGACGGCTCGCGCCCCGGGCCGGGTGCCGGCGCCGAAACCGAGGTCCTGCTTCTCGATCGCGTCGGCCACCAGGCGACATGCGGACGCCGCCGCCAGGTCGGACGGCGCGGTGGGACTGGCCTGAGCGGAGTGGGGCGCGTCGGTGGACGCGCAGCCGGAGACGAGGAGGAGCAGGGAAAGGGAGGCCAGGCTACGGATCACCGCAGGAGGATAGCGATCATTCCCCGGCCGGGCTGCCCCGTGACCTAGGTGACGTCGCGGCGCTTGAGTTTGGCGCGGCGGCCGTCCGGGTGGTGCCAGACGACGCCCTCGTACGCGGGATGTGCCAGCAGCCACTCACGCAGGCCGGGCGCGTCGCGCGGAACGTCCAGCCGGTCGGCCTCGGCGTGCGCGACGAGCGCGTGTCCGCGTACCCCCTCGGGGTTGCCGTTGATCCTGGGGCCGATCAGCTCGAAGGTGCCGGGGCGGGGCTCGCCCGCGTGCGCGGCCAGGGCCTCGGCGTGGTACTTCGCGAACGACGAGCGGTCGATCGGCTCCCAGCCGACGGTCTTGCCGGTGGTCCCGTCGGTCATGACCGGCCGGTAGCCGGGCGGCTGGGCCTTGCCGGGCTTCACCTCGCGCCGGGCCCACCACGTGCCGTCGGTGTCGAGCAGCACGCAGGTGCCGTCGTACTTGCGGGTGGCGACGCCCTCACCGTCGAGCACCCACCGGCACTCGGGGTCGACCTCGTCGAGGACGCGTCGGCGGTCCTCGGGGTCGCGGCGGAACAGCGTGGGGATCTTACGCATGTCGACATGGTCGCACCGGGCACACCGGGGACGCGACGCATATGGAGGGCGGGCACACCGCCCCGGCCGAGGAAGCCCGGCCGGGGCGGTCACCCCGTCTCAGTGGCAGCTACCGGTGCCGCTGTCGGTGTAGGTCTGCCCCGCCACCGGCACGAACTGCCAGTCGTAGGTGGTGGCGTGCAGGGTGAACTTCAGGACCCCGAACGCGCTGCTGTTGCGCGCCTCGCTGTTGGGCTGGATGGTGCCGAAGCCGTAGTGGTCGGCCCCGCCCATCCCGGCGACGAAGCTGCGTAGCCCCCGCGCGGCGTCGTAGCCGCCGTTGGCGTTCATCGGCGCGAACCGCTCGTAGACGTGGTTGTGTCCCCACACGACGACGTCCGCGCCGTAGTCGTAGAGCGCCTGGTAGAGCGGTCGGGTTCCGGTGGACGGCGCGTGGTTGGAGCTGGACGTGTAGAGCGGGTGGTGCCAGTAGGCGAGCGTGCACGGCTTGGTGCTGGCCGCGAGGTCCGCCCGCAGCCACTGCTCCTGCGTCGAGCCGGCGGACATGCCGACGTTGGAGTTCAGCGACACCACGTGCCAGTTGCCCAGGTCGTACGAGTAGTAGCCGCGCCCGCTCGGCCCGGCCTGGCTGCCGTAGTAGCCGTAGTAGCCGCTCGCGCCGGAGGTGTTGTAGTCGTGGTTGCCCGGTGACGGCCGGGTACGCGCCCTGTGCCGGCCCCAGGTGGGCGCGTAGTAGCTGGTGAACTCCGACGCGGTGCCGCTGTTGTAGACGTTGTCGCCGGTGGTGAACACGGTTCCGGAGATGCCGTCGAGCAGCGCGGCGGTGGCGGTGTCCCCGGAGCCCGAGGTGGCGATGTCGCCGGCGCCGACCAGGACCGGGTCGGCCGACGGCGCGGTGGTGCCGGTGGTGACGACCAGTTGCGGGGCGGTGGCGCCGCTCTCCCGGGCGTCGTAGTAGGCGCCGTCGCTGCTGGCGGAGGTGGCCGCCAGGCTGACCGTGCCGTTGCCGGTGACCGCGGCCGTGACGTCCACCTCGTACCAGCTACCGGGGCCGACCGACCCGATCGAGCCCAGCGCGACGCCGTCCACGGCCGGCTGGTTGTTCCAGGTGGTGCCGGTCTCCGACCAGGTGGTGCCGGACATCGCCCGTACGCTGCCGCCGGCGTCGCTGCCGTTGTTGCCGCTGATCGTGTGCAGTCGCAGCTTGGCGCCGGTCACCGTGCCGCTGAGGCCGGTGACCGTGAACCGCAGGAACATCCGGCGGGCGGGGGAGTTGTCCACCACGAGCTGGGTGGCGGTGCCGTAGTTGGTGCCGGCGGTGTCGCTCTGCACGTACGTGTCGGCGACCGGGGCGAACGTGACGCTCGCCGCCGACGCGGCGCCCGAGCCGGTGAGGACGGCGGCCGTGCTGGCGGCGACCAGCATGGTCGCCGCGCCCAGCGTGACCGATGGTCGGGGGAGTCGAATGCCCATCCAGGGCCCCTTCCGTGGGGGTTGTGACAGCCCACGGAAGGTAGGAATGTCGATGGACCGGCGGGCGACGGGCGGGTGAACGCCGCGTCCGGACAGGGAAACTCCTCGATGTTTTTGCGCCGTTCGCCGACCGCACATCCGGACGGCACCGACCGTCCGTTGTGGTGGCCGGACGCCGCCCGGACGATGGCTGTCCGTCAGCCGTCGACCGCGAGGGGACCGCCCGTGTACCTGTCGACCGTGTCCCGCCCGGTGACCGACCCACCGGCCGCCGGTCGGCCGCGCCGTCGTCTCGCCGGGGTCGGTGGCACCGTCGTCGCGCTCGGCGCGGTCAGCCTGATCACCGACGTGTCCGCGGAGATGGTCACCGCGGTGCTGCCGCTCTACCTGGTGCTCGGGCTGAACCTCAGCCCGCTGGCGTTCGGCGTTCTGGACGGCGTGCACACCGGGGCGACCGCCGTGCTGCGGGTGGTCGGCGGATTCCTGGCCGATCGGTTCCGCCGGCGCAAACTGGTCGCCGGCGTCGGCTACACGCTCTCCGCGGTGGCCAAGCTCGGGCTGCTCCTCGCCGGCCGGTCGGTGCCGGCGATCGGCGCGGTGATCGCGGTGGACCGGCTCGGCAAGGGCGTCCGCACCGCCCCCCGCGACGCGCTCATCACGCTGGCCACGCCGCCCGGGGCGCTCGGCCGGGCGTTCGGTGTGCACCGCGCCATGGACGCGGTGGGCGCGTTCCTCGGTCCGCTGGCCGCGCTCGCGGTCCTGTTCGCCGTCGGACCCCGCTACGACGCGGTCTTCGTCGCCAGCTTCTGCGTCGCCGCGCTCGCCGTCGTCGTCCTCGTGCTGTTCGTCCGGGAACACGCGCCGGCCGGTCCGACCGGTGACGTCGACGGGCAGCGGGTCACCGTGCGGGAGGCCGCCGGCCTGCTGCGTGACCGGTCGACCCGCCGACTGGTGCTGGCCGCCGCGCTGCTCGGGCTCGCCACCGTCGGCGACGGCTTCGTCTACCTGTTGCTGCAACGCCGCGAGGACATCGGCCTGCGGTGGTTCCCGCTGCTCGCGGTCGGCACCAGCCTGGCGTACCTGCTGTTGGCCGGTCCGCTCGGCGCGCTTGCCGACCGGATCGGCCGGCTGCCGGTGGTGGTCGGCGGCTACCTCGCGCTCGGTCTGGCGTACCTGCTGCTCGCCGGCCCGGCGCACGGCTGGCCGCTGCTCGCGCTCACACTGACGCTGCACGGCGTGTTCTACGCGGCCACCGACGGGGTGCTGATCGCGCTCGCCGGGCCGGTCCTGCCGGCCCGGATTCGCACCACCGGCATCGCGCTGGTGCAGACCGGGCAGGCGATGGCGTACCTGCTCTCCTCGGTCCTGTTCGGTCTCGCCTGGCAGGTCTGGGGCCCGCACGCGGCGAGCGCCGCCGCGGCCGTGGCGGTCACCGTCGCGCTGCTGGTCACCGTGCCCCTGCTCGCTCCCCTCCAGCGGAGGTCACCTCGATGATGTCGACACGCGTGAAGCTCGCCACGCTGGCCGCCGCGGTGGTCGCCCTGGGCACGCTGGCCGCCGGATACCCGGTCCTGTCGGCCCGGTCCACCCCGACGCCGGCGTCCGCCGTCGACCGGGCGGTCACGCTCCACCCCGGGCCCCGGCTACTCGCGGTCACCGACCGGCACGTCTCCACCGTGGCGCTGGCCGACCCGGCCGGGCCGCGCGCCGTGTCCGACCGTGAGTGCCTGCGGGTGTACGCGGCGGCCGGCACCGGCGTCTGCCTGGCCCCGAGCAGTCCGTGGTCGTACCAGGTGGTGGTGCTCGACGCCGACCTGCGCCCGGTCCGGCGGCTGGACGTGCCGGGACTGCCCAACCGGGCGCGGGTCTCGGCGTCGGGCCGGATGGTCTCCTGGACCACCTTCGTCGGCGGCGACTCCTACACCAGCAGCGGCTTCTCCACCCGTACCGGCTTCCTCGACACCCGCACCGGCACCGTCGTCGCCTCCCTGGAGGAGTTCACGGTCCGGCGCGCCGGCCGGCCCTACCGCAGCGCCGACGTCAACTTCTGGGGCGTCACGTTCGCGGGCGACGACAACGTCTTCTACGCCACCATGGCCACGGCCGGGAGGCGGTGGTTGGTGCGGGGCGACGCCGCCGCCCGGACGGTCGAGACGGTACGGGCGAACGTCGAGTGCCCGTCGCTGTCGCCGGACGGCACCCGGCTCGCGTTCAAGGAGGCGGTCGAGGCCGACCCGGCCCGGGGCTGGCGGTTGTCCGTGCTCGACCTGCGGACCATGCGGGTGACCGCCACCGCCGAGCGCGCCAGCGTCGACGACCAGGCCGCCTGGCTGGACGGCGGGACGCTTGCCTACACGCTGCGCCAGGACGACGGCCGCCCGGACGTCTGGTCGGTGCCGGCCGACGGCTCCGGCCCGCCCCGGCTGCTGGTGCGCGGCGCGGAGTCGCCGTCCCCGTTGACCTGACGGCCGACCGACAGCAGCAGCCCGGCGGCGGCCAGCGCCGCGCCGGCCCCGGCGGCCCAGCCGGCCAGCCCCGTCGGGATGCCCAGGTAGACGGTGATGCCGAGGATGCGGGACAGCCCCCACGGCAGCAACGCCATCTGGTCGTTCCAGACGGTCAGCGCCCGCTCCGCGCCGATCCACGCGACCAGCCCGGCGAGCACCGCGAGCGGCACCCCGGCGGCGGTGAGCGTCAGCCCGGCGGCCCGCCGGCGGCGCATGCCGTACCGGTCGCGCAGCACCAGCGCGGTCGCCACGAACAGCCAGCAGAACGCCGCCACCGCCACGGTGAGGTAGACCGTCCGGCGGGCCGGCTCGGCCCAGAACACGAACCAGTAGCCGCCCGGCCCGCGCCCGGCCAGCACCGCCAGCAGCAGCACGCTGCGCAGCAGCGCCACGCCGCCGAGGACCGCCCACAGCCCGAACGGGTCCCGCCGACCTACCGCCAGGCGTGCCACCAGCGCGAACAGACTCCACCCGCCGAGTGTGACCAGCAGGTGCGCGGGCGCGGCGAACCAGGTGAACACCAGCCGGCTCGCCACCAGCACTCCGGCCGGGACCAGCCAGACCAGCACCCGGTCCAGCCGGGCCGCCGGCACCGGCAGCGCCGCCACCCGCCACGGTCGCAGCGCGCCGACCAGCAGCGCCCGCGCCGCCGCGCCGCCCGGCCCGCGCCCGCGCAGCCCGAGCGCCACCACGGCCACGACCAGGACCAGCAGCGCCCGCGCCGCCCAGGCCATCGCCGGGTCGCGGTCCGCCCGCTGCGCGCCGAGGTCGGCCGCCGTGAAGCGGTACGCCGGCAGGTCGACGTCCCCGCCGTAGCGCTGCCGGTGCCGGTCCCGCGCCTCGCGGTAGTCGCCGGTGGCCGACCGCCACCGCGCGTACGCGGTGCCGGAACCGGTGTCCAGCCACTGCGCGTGCCGCAGCACCATCGTCCGGTAGGCGGCCAGCGTCACGAACAGGTCCACCTGGTAGTCGAGCGTGTCGACGAAGCGCGCGCGCAGCGCGCCGTCCCGCCACGTCGTCGGGTCGGTGCCGGCCACCAGTTCCCGCATCCGTCGGGCGGTGGCGACCGCCGCGCCGCCCTCGGCGACCGCCGCGTCGACCCGGTCGCCGGTGACCGCGTAGATGCTGTCCAGCGCCGCGGAGTCACCGGTCGGGATGTCCCACTCGAAGATCCACATCATCGGCGGCGGTTCCAGCCCGAGCGCCCGCACCGACGTGTCCGCGTACGGGCCGATGTAGAGGCCGGTGGTGACCGCGGCCCGGGACAGCGCCATGGCCCGCCCGATCGCCGCCACGGTGGCCGGGTCGGCGGAGAACGTCCGGTACGCCCAGTCCGCCGTGACCTGCGCCGGATCGGTGTCCGGGTCCCAGGCCAGCCGCGCCACCGCGTACGTGTTCAGGTCGTAGAGCTGCCAGAAGCCGGCGCGCAGGTAGAGCGACATCGGCCCGGCGCGCAGCGGCCCGCCGTCCTGGGTCCAGTTCCACACGCCCTCGACGTGCGGGTTCGCGGCGAGGAACGCGCGCAGCGCCGCCCGGTGCAGCGGACCGAGGTCGTTGGGCAGCGCGCCGAAGCCCTCGAACTCGCGCCGCGCCTGGAACTCCACGATCCGCCGCTGGGTGCCGCCGCGCAGCGTGGTGTTCAACGGCAGGTGGCTGTAGAAGTCGCCGAGCGTGTACTTGGTGGACACGATCAGGTGCGGGTCGTCGAACCCGCCCAGCACCTCGGCGTACGCGTCGGGGTTGGTGTGCAGGTCGCCCACCGCGCCCACGCCCACCGTCCAGGTGCGGAAGATGATCTCCTTGTCGACCGTGGCCGCGGTGTCGAGCAGTGCCCGCAGCATCGTGCGCACACCCTCGGCGGTGGTGACCGCGAGCTTCGAGCCGTAGTCCCAGCCGCTGCCCGCGTACACCTCGCCGCCCTCGCCGACGCGGACCATCAGGCCGGCGACGAACGGCATGCTCGCGAACAGCTCGGCCAGCCCGGCCCGGTAGACCGCCCAGAGTCGGGGGTCGGTGGTGTCCAGCCCGCCCACGGTCCGGTCCAGGTACGCCTGAAGTGGCGGCGACACCGCGAGCATGTCGGTGAGCAGGAAGACGCGCAGGCCCATCTGGTCGGCGTACCGGAAGACCGGCCCGAACGCCGCCACCATCGCGCGGGCCCGGTCGACGTGCGGGTCGCCGGCCGGGTAGACCGCGTGCCCGTCGCCGACGCCGGCGAACGTCACGTACTCCAGGAAGCCGGGCACCACCACGCCGTTGTAGCCCTGCGCCACCGCGTGGTCGACGAACTGCCGGAACTGCGCGTCGATGCGGGCCACCGCCGCGGCGTCCACCCACGGTGCCCGGGGCAGCACCGCGGGCGAGACGATGTCGGTGTTGAGGCGGTAGTCGTCGCCGGCCGCGAACGCCGCCCGGTCCGGTTCGCGCCCCACCGAGCCCGCGTCGGTCAGCCGCAGCCCCAACCGGGGCGCCACCGGCCGGCCGGCCTCCGCCGCCGGCAGCACCTCGGCGCCGGAGCGGATCCGGTCGGCCAGCCGGTAGAGCCCGGCCGTGACGCCCGCCAGGTCGCCGGTGACGGTCAGCTCCGCCGCGCGGGCGGCGATCCGGTACGACTCCGGGACCCCGCCGGAGCGCAGCTCCGCCCGCAGCGTCGTCACCGCCGCCGGGCTCCGCGCACCCGGGCCGGGGCTCGGATTCCGGTCGGGCGTGCCGGTGCGCCTGGTCGGGGTGGGTGTGGCGGTCGGGGTGACCGTCGGGCGGGAGCGGCCCCGGGCGGCGAGCGCGTCGGCGACCGCTGCGGCGGCCTTGACCGCGCGGAGCTGGTCCGGCACCACGATCGAGGTCAACGGCGGTGGAGCGACCGGTGTGCGGGGCGGCGCGGCGACGGCCGGCTCGGGCGGCACGTCCGCCGGGGTGTGACTGAGCCCCAGCGCGTCGTCGACGACCCAGGCCACACCCGCACCGAGCAGCAGCACCACCATGACGGCGGCGACCAGCCGGTACGGGCGCCGAACCTGACCCACGCTCGCATCCTAGTGGCGGCGGCCCGATCTATCTCCCGTCGCGTCATCGGGTGCGCCGGGGTTGATCCGTCGGTGAGTCGGGTGCCGGGACGCCGGCACCCGACCCACCATCACGGCATGACCCCCCGCCCGTCGGGCAGTCGGCTATTCGGGCCTCGAGTACTCCCCGCAGGTGCTCCACACCGTCGCGCCGGCCTCGGTCTTGCACTCCATGACTTCGAAGGCGTAGTACTGAGTGGCCGGGAGCCTGAAGGTCCCGTTCTGGATGTCACCGTTGCCCGACGCGCTGACGTAGCCCGCGTCCTGGAAGACGCCGTCGTTCCTCTCCCACCGGAGATAGAGCCGCGCGCCCTTGCTGTCGACTGCGGTGTCCTTGACGTTGGCGAACACCTGGGCGTAGGTGGTTCCCGCCGGCGCGTAGTACTGGAACGTGCCCCAGCCGTGCACCCCGGCGATGTCGGCGCCGGTGTACTGGGCCGACCAACTCGACGCCGCCAACGCGGGGGTACTCGTGGCCGCGATCCCGGCGAGTGCCAGGGCCCCCACAGTCGCCGCGACACCGATCTTTCTCAGCGTGTTTCGCATTGCCTTTCCTCCTTTTTCGTGGCCGTCTTCTGTGGCTTTTCTGCTCACCAGATCTGGTACCAGTTGGAGGCGCAGGAACTCGCCACGCATTCCTGAACCCAGATGCTGTCCACGTCGCTCGCGAAAGTGAACCATCCGGAGCCGTACGAGGTGTCGCTGCTGCCGGTGGTGTCCGCGATCTCCTCGCTCCGGACCGAGTTGTCCTGGTACTCGGCTTGAATTTTGAGAATGGCCCGATAGCCGTCCTTCTTGGTGTCCCGGACGGTCGCGGCGACCTCGACCCGGCCGTTGCTGCTGTTGTAGGTGAGCGTTCCGTATCCCCACGCTCCCACCACGTCTCCAGGGTTGCCCGTGACATCCCAGGAGACCGCTGCGGCGGCAGGGCCTGCCTGCAGATCGACCTCAGCAGCCGCGGAAGGTGCGGCGGTGCCACCGATCACGAACGCGGATCCCATCGCCGTGCAGGCGAGTATCGCGCTTTTACGCATTGGCCCTCCAGGTGCAGTAGGTATTCATCTCCTGCCTGCTCCAATCTCAACAGTCCGCGCATCTGATGACCAGCCCCGTAGGTTGTTCCGAACCGTTCCGAACAGCTCGGAACAGATCGGAATAGAGCTGATTAAGGCCCGCGTCGAGGAAGTGCCCCCCGGGGACCTGCTGCACCTCGGCGCACCCGCGGACACCGGCCTGGAATTGACCGACCGCACCGAAGACGTGCTGCTCGTGGCCGGCGGCACCGGCCTGGACGACCCTGGGCCGCCCCCGCCGAGCAGGGCACCGCCATCGCGTCGGCGATCCGCCACCACCGGCCCGGCCACCACGTCCACGTCTGCGGCCCACCGCCATGAACACGGCCGCCCGTCGCTGGCTCACCATCGCGGGGGTGCCGCCGACCACCTGCACCCACCGACGATCGGGGAACGGTGACGGCCGTGAGGATGTCAACTCGCGTCTTGCGTGTTCGCGTTCGCGCAGCGAGTGGGCTAGTTTCGAACGTGTGAACGAGGTGGCGAGCGTCCCCGTCGAGGCGCAACTCGAGGCGTACCGGTCGGAGCTGACCGGCTACTGCTACCGGATGCTGGGCTCGGCCTTCGAGGCCGAGGACGCGGTGCAGGACACCTTCGTCCGGGCCTGGCGCAACTTCGACCGGTTCGAGGGGCGCTCCGCGTTGCGGACCTGGCTGTACCGCATCGCCACGAACGTCTGCCTGAACATGACCGCCAGCGCGCAGCGCCGCGTCCGGCCGATGGATCTCGGTCCCGCCGGCAGCGGCACCGCCGCCCATCCCGGCGAACCGCGCCCGGAGCAGATCTGGGTGGGCCCGGTGCCGGACGACCGGGTCCTCGCCGAGTCCGGCGACCCGGCCGACGTGATCGCCGGGCGGGAGTCGGTCCGGCTGGCGTTGGTCGCGGCGTTGCAGCACCTCCCGCCGAAGCAGCGGGCCGTGCTCATCCTGCGCGAGGTGCTGGCCTGGTCGGCCCAGGAGGTCGCGGACCTGCTCGACACGTCGGTGGCGAGCGTCAACAGCGCGCTGCAACGGGCGCGGGCCACGCTCGCGTCGACCGGCGCCGACACCGACGTGCGCCGGCCGCTGGACGAGGAGCAGCAGGCGCTGCTGGCCCGCTACGTGCGCGCGTTCGAGTCGTACGACCTCACGGCGCTCACCGAGCTGCTGCACGAGGACGCGACGCTGTCCATGCCGCCGGTGCCGTTGTGGCTGCGCGGGCCCGACCACATCACGGCGTGGATGACCGGCACGGGTCACGGCTGCCGGGGATCCCGGCTGGTGCCGGTGGCGGCCAACGGCATGCCGGCGTTCGGGCAGTACCGGCCCGGCCCCGGCTCAGGGCACGTGCCCTGGTCGCTGATCGTGGTGGGGCTCTCCGGCGGCCGGATCACCTCGCTCAACCACTTCCTCGACACCGACCGCCTGTTCCCGCTCTTCGGCCTGCCGGACCGCCTCGACGAGGGTGTCGGCGAGCCCCAGCAGGCCGGCCAGGTCGCGTAGGGCCGCACCGGCCCCGCGGGTCTCCCACCGCCACCCGAACCGCTTGGCGGTCAGTCGGAGCCGGGCCAGCGTCTCGATGGTGACCAGGTCGGGTCGGGTCACCGCGGACAGGTCGCAGATCACCACGCCCCGGTCGCGGCCCCGTAACGTCTCTGCCAACTCGGCGCAGCGGACCGCGACGTCCGCGCGGGTCGGCGTCGTGCCGGGCAGACGGAACACGAGGGTGGTCACGCGGATCAGACCGGCGTACGCCCGGATTCTCATCGCCTCCGGCCGGATCCGCCGGCCCGCCGGCGTACGCCGACCCGAGTCCTTCTCGGACGCGTGCCGATCGGCTGCAATTTCCGCCGGTCATCTTGCCGAACGCAGTTACATCGACGTTAACTGCTATACCAATCATCGTTGGGCGGCTATATGATCCCCGGTAGCTCGCCCCGTAGCCTCACGAAACCGCAGCTCCAGCACGCTTCAGGCCGCTCCCGCACCAGGTGCTCCGCAACGCTCCACGCTCGGTGGCCGGCCCGATCCGCCGCGTCGAAAATGTCGCGGTAATTGCCGGCGCTGCGCCCCAGCCTGCCGGAAAGGTGGGAACGGATGACCGTGATCCCGTCCTTGGTCATCGGCATCGCGTCCACGGCGGCCGATCGCCGGCAACTCGCCCAACTGTTGGGCGGCACCGAGACGTTCCTGATCGTCTCCAGTGCCCATCAGGCGCGCCGGTTCCTCGACCTGGTCCGCCGCCCGGCGGTCACGCGGCCGGCCGTCAGCCCCGACTCCGACGGCGACGTGCCGGCCGACCCCCGCGCCGGGACGCCGGCCCCGCGGGCGGATTCCCGGACCGCGACGCCGGCCCCGTCGGTCGACCCGTCGGCCGGGCCACCCGTCGGTTCCCCGACCGCGTCGTCGGCCGAGGGGTCGGACCGGTCGCCTGTCGACTCGTCCGGGCCGGAGCTGGCCGTGGATTCCGATCGGCGGGTGCTGCGCTGGCGGGAGCGCGAGGTCGGCCTGACGCCGCTGGAGCACGACCTGCTGGTCTGCCTCGTCCACACCCCCGGCCAGGTCTGGACGTACGCCCGGCTGCACCGCGCGGTCTGGGGCAACGACCACCTCGGCCGGGGTTCCGACATGCACTCAGTGGTCCGCCGCATCCGCCACAAGCTGGCCCGTCTGAGCGCCCCCACCACGATCCACGCAGTCCGAGGCGTCGGCTTCCGCCTCACCCCTTCCTAACCCACCCCCACCCCCACCCCCCCACCCCACCTCGTGTTGATCAAGGAGTTTGCGTCTGTTCCGGCGCCCCGGCAGACGCAAACTCCTTGATCAATGCTGAGGGGCCGGCCGGTGGCCGGGTGGGGTGAGTGGGTGGAGGGGGTGGGGGGGTGGGGGGGTGGGGGGTGGGGAAGGTGCGTGATCGGCGTGGACAAGGGGACGGGCCGGCCGGTGGGGAGCACCGGCCGGCCCGCTCCCCGTCAGGTCAGCAGCGGGTGGGGGAGAGGGTGAAGTCCTCGACGGTGGGCGTGGTGGAGTTGATCTTCGTCGGACGGGTCTGGGGCTTCCAGCCGTCCTTGGCGACGATCAGCGTGAGCGGGTTGTTGCGCCGGTCCATCCAGTAGGCGTACCGGCCGTCGGCGTCGGTGGTGAACGTGTAGGAGTTCGCCCAGGAGTCGACCTGCACGGTCGCGCCCGGCAGCGGGGCGGTGGCGCCCTGGCAGCTCTTGCCGGAGACCGTGCCGGACAGCTTGCCCCAGGTGGTCGGCGGCTGCGCGACCATGGTGACCGCCACCGGCGCCACCGTGTACGGGGTGTTCTCCTTGATCACGATGGACGCCGAGTACGTGCCCGGCTGGTCCACGTTCGCGGTCATGCCGACCGTGACCGTGACCTTCGCGCCAGGTGCCAGCGTGACCTTCGACTTGTCGACGGTCAACCAGCTCACGTCGGCCGCCACCTCGGCGCACTCGGAGAAGCCGGGCAGGACCTCGCTGTCCTTGGTGGCGGTGAAGCCGCCCGACGAGCCGCCGACCTTGTAGAACCCGCAGGCCGCGCCGCCCCGGTATCGGGGCGCGTTGGCGTTGGGCAGGTTGGCCCAGGAGCTGGTCGCCGGGTCGTACGCGAAACCGGCGTTGGTGATGGCGCCGCCCTGCGACCCGCCGACGACCAGCAGCTTGCCGTTCGCCACCGCGTACGAGGCGGCCCAGTTGTCGGCCGGCGCGTCGGCGATGGCGGTCCAGGCGTTGGCGCCCGGGTCGAACGCGTAACCGGCCTTCTGCGAGTTCGTGCCGTCGTTGCCGCCGGTGCAGTAGACGGTGCCGTCGATCCCGCCGCAGGACAGGAACGCCACCGACTTCGGGTAGGCGGGCAGCGTCTCCCAGGTGTTCGCGCCCGGGTCGTACCGGACGACCGAGTTGGACATCGGCAGGCAGCTCGCAGTGGTGCAGCCACCGACCGCGTACAGCTTGCCGCCCGCGACGGCCTGGCCGGCGGCCGACCGGGGCGCCGGGTTGCTCGCCTTCGCGGTCCACGTGTTCGCCGCCGGGTCGTACGACCAGGTGGCGCCGTCCGGGCCGGAGGCGCCCCAGCCGCCGGTGGCGACGATCTTGCCGTCGATCACGCCGACCGTCATCGCGGTACGGGCGCCGGGTAGGTCGGCGATGGCGGTCCAGGTCTGCGCGATCGGGTCGTACCGGTAGTTCTTGGTGCTGGACGTCGTCCCGTCGCCGCCACCGATGGAGTAGACCTTGCCGTCGACGGTGACGACCCGGTTGTCCATCACGTTCGCCGGGTAGCCCGGGATGGCGGTCCACGGGTCGGCCTGGGGACCGGCCGACGCGACCGACGTCGAGGACTTGCCGGACGAGCGGGCCGCGAACGACGTCGCCGTGGTCAACCGCTGCGCCGGCGCGCCGGTCGAGCCGAGCAGCGCCTGCTCGGAGAGCCGGGACCCGTCGGCGCGTTGCAGCACGAACCCGCCGTCACGCTCGGAGAACTCGACGTCGACCGGCGCGCCGCCGGTGTTGGTCACGGTGAACGTCTTGCTGACCTTGCCGCTGGGCATCCGGGCCGTCCCGGTCAGCGACGTCGGCTGCACCGACAGCCGGCCGGCGGCCAGTTGGAACGTGGCCGTGGTGGCCCAGTCCGTCTCGACCGTGACCTGCTTGGTCTGGCTCACGTAGTTGCCGGCGCTGGCGATGAACGGGTGCGTGCCGGTCAGCGACGAGAACATCCAGTAGAAGCCGTCGGGCAGCTCGGTGTCGTCCGGGGTGGCGACCGTGGTGGCCTTCTCCGCCGGGCGGTCCTTGCTGGTCACCGTGGCGCCGTTGACGTAGCTGTTGTCGTTCTTGTCGCGCACGTGGCCGAGCACCAGGCCGCCGTCGACCGGCTTGCAGACGAGCTTGCTGCCGATCAGCACGTTGTCGACCTCCCACCACCACTCCCAACTCGCGTCGTAGTAGTGGAAGCGGACCCGCACCTGCGACTGGTTCGCCGCCTGCGGGATCGGCACCTCGGTCACCTTGCCGCGTACGTCGGCCGCCTGCCGGAGCACGTTGCTCCAGGTGGTGCCGCCGTCGAGGCTCAGGTCGACGTCCGCGCGGTCACTGTTCAGCCAGTTGTAGTCCTGGTTGAACCGGATCACCGGCGTGCTCACCCCGGTCAGGTCGACCACCGGGCTGACCAGCGAGGTGTCCTGCCGCCCGCCGTTGCCGTAGTTGTCGCTGTCGATGATGGCGAAACGGCCGCTGCCGCCGGTCAGGTTGCCGCGCTCACCGGCGTCGGTGAACTCCCAGACCTGGCCGGAGCCGGCGTTGTCCACCACCGACCAGCCGTCCGGCACGCCGGTGCCGTCGAACGTCTCGTACTCGCCGTCCGAGCTGACCGTGTAGCCGGGGGCGGTGGCGCACTTCTCCGGGTCCGCCGGCACCGCGACGTTCGCGGTCAGGTTGCCGGTGCCGACCGTGACCTCCTTGGTGACCGTGAGGTAGCCGGCGTACTGCGGCTCGATCGTGAGCCGGTAGGTCGACCCGGCCGGCAGCTTCAGGCTGTAGCGACCGGTGGCCGGCGTGGTGTAGTCCGAGATCGGCGTGCCCGCCACGCTCACCTTCGCGTAGAGCGGCCAGCCGTGCCCCGACCCGTCGGTGACCTGCCCGCTGACCGTGACGCTGGGTGTCGCGGTGAGCACCACGTCGAGCGTGGTGGTCGTGTTCTTGGTGACGGTCGCGGTCAGCGTGCGGCTCGCGTACCCGAACGCGGAGACCACCACCTGGTAGTCGCCGGCGGGCAGCAGCGAGGAGTAGGTGCCGTCGGCGCCGGTGGTCAGCGTCCGGTCCGCCGCGCCGGTCAGGGTGACCGTCGCGCCGGCGACCGCGGCGCCGGTCGCGTCGGTGACCTTGCCGGCCAGCGTGCCGTTGTCACCGATCGGGGCGGCGGCGAGCAGCGCGAGCGCGTCGAGGCGACCCTCGCCGTAGACGTTGTTGTCGTCCGCGGTGCCGCCGCACTGCGTGTCGGCCTTGTCGACCGCCGCGCCGTCGAGCAGCGCGCGCGTCGCGGCGACGTCACCGACCAGCGTGGGCGCCGCGGACCAGAGCAGCGCGATCGCGCCGGCCAGGTGCGGCGCCGCCATCGAGGTGCCGCTGATGCTGGCGTACGAGTTGTCCGGCACGCTGGAGCGGACGTTGACGCCGGGGGCGGAGATGTTCGGCTTGATCTCGCCGTTCTGCCCGGTGCCCCGGGACGAGAAGCTGGCGATGTTGTTGTTGATGTCGTACGCGCCGGCCGAGTAGTTGCTGGCCAGGCTGCCCGGCGAGCCGCTGGTCTGGCAGGCGGGGCCGTTGTTGCCGTTGGACCAGACACCGAAGATGCCGGACGCGGTCCACGCCTCGGTGACGTCCTCCATGAACGGCTCGTTTGACGGCTGCGTGGTGCCCCACGAGTTGTTGATGATGTTGGGCCGCTTGCTGGCGTCCGGGTTCTCGCCGGCCAGGTCGGTGGGCTCCAGCATCCACTGGCCGGAGGAGATCAGCGCGGCGTCGGTCGGGCAGCACCCGTTCGCGGCGATCCACTTGACCTCGGGGGCGACGCCGATCTGGTTGGCGCCGTCCGAGCCGGCCATGGTGCCCATGGTGTGGGTGCCGTGCCCGTCGGAGTCGCAGGGCCCGTCGTCGCACTCGCCGGCCGCGTCGTACCAGTTGTAGTTGTGGTCGAACGTGCCGTCGCCGTTGTTGCCCCGGTACGCGTTCACCAGCGCCGGGTGGTCGAACTGGACACCGCTGTCGATGCTGGCCACGGTGATGCCGGCGCCCTTGACGCCGTACTGGGACCAGACGTCGTCGGCGTTGATGTTGGCGATGCCCCACTCCAGGGCGTTCGTCGACTTCTGGTCGGTGCCCGGGGTGGTCTCCGGCAGCTTGTACTCCACCGGCGCGTAGATGCCGTCCACCTCGGTGTGGGCGGCGAAGTTCTGCGCCATGGTCAGCGACCCGCCGGTCACCTTGATGGCGTTGGTGGCCCAGAACGTCTGGTATTTCGTGCCCGAGCGGTCCAGCTCGGCGCGGATCTTCGCCTGGCTCTCGGCGGCGGTCTTCTTGAGGGCCGCGGCGACCGCGGCGCCCCGCTGGTTCCAGTCCTTGACCGCGCCGGCCCTGCCCAGGTCGGCCCGGTCGCCGAAGTGGATCCAGAAGTCGCCCTCGCTCTTGCCCTGGAGCTGCCGGGTCAGTTCGGGACGGATCTTGTCGCCGGCCGACGCGCCGGCGCCGGTCTGCGCCTGCGCCGGGGCGCCGGTGGCGGCCAGCGCGGTCGCGGCGAGCAGCAGGGCGGTGCCCGCGCTCACCAGCCGCCCGGCCAGTCCCGTTCGGTGTGGACGTCTCAGCATCGGTGCTGCCTCCTCCGATGACCCGCGCTTGATCGAGCCACGACAGAAGGGCCAGGAGACTGCGCT
The DNA here is from genome assembly GCF_040647835.1 of Micromonospora sp. NPDC049240. Classification (NCBI taxonomy): domain Bacteria; kingdom Bacillati; phylum Actinomycetota; class Actinomycetes; order Micromonosporales; family Micromonosporaceae; genus Micromonospora; species Micromonospora sp. NPDC049240. The sequence goes on along the minus strand of NZ_JBEZCX010000017.1, from coordinate 91,269 downwards.
CCCGACTGGTCACACCGGTTTGAAACGAACCCCCCAGGCCCCCTGGGCGCCGTGCGGGTCTACGCCGGCCACCCGAGTGGACACTATGATCGACACCAACGGGCGATCAATGACCGTACGTAAGCAACTTGTCACCAACAGGGCCCCGACGTGGTGACCCGGTTGACAGTCACTGTCACGGTGGGGGGCGGCGTGACGACGGACGACCCGGACGCGACGTCCCCCGGCACCGAGCCGGCGGGGCACCACTTCTCGCTTGTCATCGGCGTGACACCGTCGCCCGCCGAACGGCTCCGGCTCACCGAGCTGCTGGGCGGCGTGGCACCGCTGCTGCTGGTCGCCGACCTGGACGAGCTGCGCGAGGTGATCGCTCCCGAGGAGGATGGTAGGCGGCGGCCGGCGTCGACGCATCCGGAGGCGGCGGGGGACCCCCGGCCCGACGGCGCGCTGGTGATCGACGTGGCCCGGTCCACCGCCCGCTGGGCCGACCGGGAGGTCGCCCTGACCCGGCTGGAGCGCGACCTGCTGGCCTGCCTGACCACCGAGCCGGTACGCGTGTGGAGCTACCCGGAGCTGCGCCACGCGGTCTGGCACGACGCGCCGACCCAGCGCCGCGCGGACGTGCAGTCCTTGGTCAAGCGGTTGCGCCGTAAGCTCGGCGAGCTGGGCACCGGCGTCACCATCGTCGCGGTGCGCGGCGTCGGGCTGCGGCTCACCGATCACCATGATCCCCGGGTCCGGGACGGTTGACGCCTATGCTCCACACAGGAATCCGTCCGGTGCGAAAGGGGCAACAGCGGGAGATGGCACGCTGGCGTTGGCTCCTGGCGGACCAGCTCGGTCCCCACTTCCTCGACGACGACGCGCAACGCGTCCTGCTGGTGGAGAGCCGAACCCTGTTCGCCGCCCGCCCGATGCACCGGCAGAAGGCGCACCTGATCCTGTCGGCGCTGCGGCACCGGGCCGCCGAACTCGGCGACCGGGCCCGGCTGGTGCGCGCCGACACGTTCCGGACGGCCCTCACCGACCTGGGCGAACCGGCCGAGGTGGCGCACCCGTCGTCGCGGGCGGCGCTCGCGTTCGCGCGTACCGTCGACGGGCTGGCCGTGCTGCCGCCGCGCGGCTTCGTGACCGACCGCGCCGACTTCGCGGCCTGGGCCGACCGGCGGCGGGGCCGGCTCCGGATGGCCGACTTCTACCGGTACGCGCGGGACCGGCACGACGTGCTGCGGGACCTGCCCGCCCCGGCCGGCCGGTCCCGTCGCCGGCCGCCGACCGACGTGCCGCCACCGCCGCCGATCGTCGAGGACGACATCGACGCGGCGGTGCGCCGGGACCTCGACCGTTGGCAGGCCGAGGGGATCCGCTTCGTCGGTCGGGACGCCCCACGTCGCTACCCGGCCACGCACGCCGAGGCGCAGGCCCGGCTCGCGCACTTCCTCGACCACCGGCTGTCCGCGTACGCCGACAGCGAGGGCGTGCTCAGCGACGCCGACGGGCTGCTCGCGCACAGCGTGCTGTCGTCCTCGTTCAACCTCGGCCTGCTCGACCCGGAACCGGCGATCCGCGCCGCCGAGCGCGCCGGCCGCGCCGGAACCGCGCCGCCGGCGGCGGTGCACCGCTTCGTGCGCGGCCTGTTCGGCTGGCGGGAGTTCCTGTGGCAGCTCTACTGGTACTTCGATCCGCGCTTCCGGGGCGCCGACTGGCTCGCCGCCACCCGGCCGTTGCCGGAGTGGTTCGACCGGCTCGACGCGGACGCGGTGGAGGCCCGCTGCCTGTCCGACGTGCTGGCCGGCGTCCGGGACACCGGCTGGGCGCACCAGACCGCGCGGCTGACCGTGCTCGCCAACTACGGCCTGCAACGCGGCTGGCGCGCCGCCGACCTGGCCGACTGGTTCCGGCGCAGCTTCGTCGACGGCACCGACTGGGTCATGAACGCCACCGTCATCGGCATGAGCCAGTACGCCGACCTGGCCCGCATCGACACCAAACCGTGGGCGTTCGACGGCGGTCACCTGGACCGGATCGGCGACCACTGCGGCGGCTGCCGGTACGTGCCGAAGCAGGTGCTCGGCGACGACGCGTGCCCGTACACCGGTGGGTTCGAGGCGTTCCTGCACCGCAACCGGGAACGGCTCGCCGGTGACCCGCGGCTCGCCGCCGACCTGGCCGCGCGCACCGACCCGCAGCGGCGCGACGCGGTGCTGGCCCAGGAGGAGAAGCGCGGCGACGAGGCCCCCTGAGTCGTCAGGCCGGTGCCCCGTCGAGCGCCGCCAGGAAGTCGGCCACCAGGTCTGCGGTGTCCTCGATGCCGGTGGAGACGCGGACCAGACCGTCCGCGATCCCGGCGGCGGCGAGCTGCTCGGGGTCCACGATGCCGGCCCACATCGAACGCGGGTGCACCACCAGCGTGCTGACGCTGCCGAGGCTGGCCGCCCGCTTGGCCAGCCGCAGCCCGGCCAGCAGCGCCGCCGCACCGGCCCGCCCGGCGGCCAGCTCGACGCCGAGCACGCCGCCGAAGCCGGTCATCTGCCGGCGGGCCAGCGCGTGCTGCGGATGCGAGGGCAGCCCCGGGTAGCGGACCCGGGCCACCGCCGGGTGACCCGCCAACGCCTCGGCCAGCGCGAGCGCGTTGGCGTTGTGCCGCTGCACCCGCAGCGGCAGCGTCCGCAGGCCGCGCAGCAGCAGCCAGGCGTCGACCGGGCCGAGCGTGGCGCCGGTGACGATGGACGTCCGCCACACCCGCTCGACCAGGTCCGTGCCGCCGACCACCACCCCGGCGGACACGTCGGAGTGCCCGCCGAGGAACTTCGTGCCGCTGTGCCAGACCAGGTCCGCGCCGGCGGCCAGCGGGCGCTGGTTGACCGGCGTGGCGAACGTGTTGTCCACCACCACCAGCGCGCCGGCCGCGTGCGCGGACGTCACCACGGCGGCCAGGTCGGTCAGCTCCAGCAGCGGGTTGCTCGGCGTCTCCACCAGCACCAACCGCGTCTCCGGCCGCAGCGCCCGGGTGAACGCGTCCGCGTCGGTCTGGTCCACCTGGGTGTACCCGACGCCGAACCGGGGCAGCAGCCCGGTGGCCAGCGAGGTGGTGCCGCCGTAGGTGCTGCGTTGCACCACCACGTGGTCGCCGGCGGCGAGCAGGGCCAGCGCGACAGTGCTGATCGCGCCCATGCCGGACGCGGTGACCAGCCCGGTCTCCGCGCCCTCCAGCTCGGCCACCACGGCGGCCACCTGCGCGTGGTTCGGGTTGCCGTAGCGGGTGTAGAACGCGCTGCCCCGCGCCTCGGTGGCGATCTCGGTGAACCGCTCGTCGGACTCGGCGCTGAACGTGGCGCTCTGCACGATCGGCGGCGCGACCGCCCCGCCGGGAACCAGGCCGTCGTCGCCGTGCACCGCGGCGGTGCCGAAGCCGGTCATCCGCGCGCCACCCGGTCCACCAGCGCCCGGTAGCTGCCCAGCGCGGTGAACTCCGGCAGCGTCAGGTCGCTGCCGTGGCGCTGCCGGAGCAGGGTGACCAGCCGCAGCGCGCGCAGCGAGTCACCACCGGCGGCCAGGAAGCCGGTCGCCGGGTCACGCGGCGCGGTGCCGAGCACCTCCTGCCAGGCCACCGACACCCGGTCGGCCCACTGCTGCCGGGCGTCGTCGCCGGGCGCCGGCGTGCCCCCGGCCACCGGGGGCAGCGGCGCGTCCGGGTCGGCGGCCAGCAGCCGGCGGAAGCCGTCGGCCAGCGCGTCCACCCGGTCGGCCGGGACGTGCCGGTGGTCGTACTGCACCATCAGCCCGAGTCGCCCGTCGGCCAGCTCGGCGTCGAGGGCGAGACTGAACGCCACGTCCACGGTGACGCCCCGGCTGTCCACGACGCGACTGCCGTCGTCGACCGGACGCGACGGGAAGTGCGTCCAGTTGAAGAAGTGGTCGAAGCGTGGCCCCGCGCCGCCGGCCCGGACGATCTCGGCGAGCGGGAAGCGGTGGTGCCCCATCAGGTCCCGTTCGGCCCGCCACGCCTCGGCGGCCAACTCGGCCACCGACCGGGAGCCCAGCGCCAGGCGCACCGGCAGCGTGTTGAGGAACAGGCCGAGCGTGGCGGCGCTGCCCTCGCCCTCCGGCCGGCCGCCGACCACCAGGCCGCTGACCACGTCGTCCCGCCCGGCCAGCTCGCCGATCAGGCGCAGGTGCACGGCGAACAGCCAGGACTTGACCGGCACCCCGGCCGTCCGGGCGACCTCGGCGACCCGCTCGGTGGTGCCGGCCCGCAGCGGCACCCGCTGGGTGGTGGTGGTCCGCGGCTGCGCGCCGCCGAGCAGCAGCGGTGGCGCGGCGCCGGCGCCGTCCAACCAGAACCGTCGGGTCGCCGCGTCGGCCAGGGCCGCCCGCTCGGCGGCCACGTACTCCCGGAACGGCAGCCCCGGATCGGCGGCGGCGGTCACCCCGGCCCGCTCCCGGTCGTACGCGTCGAGCAGGTCGGCCAGGAACAGGTGCAGGCTCCAGCCGTCCAGGACGCTGTGGTGCTCGGCGACCAGCAGGGTGAACCCGTCGGCGTCGGTGCGGACCGCGTGCAGCCGCAGCAACGGCGGCCGGGCCCAGTCGAACGGGCGACGGCGCTCCTCGGCGACCAGCGCGTCGACCCGGGCCTGCCGGGCCGGCGCGTCCACCCCGGTCAGGTCCGTCACCGGCAGCTCCACCGGCACCCGCGCGTGCACGAGCTGCAACGGCTCGGCGTACGTGCCGAGCGCGAAGCCGGTCCGCAACACCGGGTGGGCGTCCACCAGCGTGGCCAGCGCCCGGCGCAGCGCCGCCACGTCCAGCGGCCCGGCGACCCGGTGCGCGGTGACGTTGTGGTAGACGGCCGGGTCGCCGGTCAGCTCACCGTGGTAGACCATGCCGAGCTGGAGCGCGGTCATCGGGTACGCGTCGGCCAGCCCGTCCGGCAGCCGGTCCCGGTCGGCGGCGGTGACCAGCGAGAACCGGCCGTCGTGGGCGGCCGGCTCGGGCGCCACGCCGTCCAGTGTGATCCGGCCGTGCGTGACCAGGTCCCGGATCGTCTGATGCGTGAAGATGTCGTTGAGCTGGAACGACAGCCCGCGCTTCTGCGCCGCCACCTGCATCTGGATGCTGCGGATGGAGTCGCCGCCGAGCGCGAAGAAGCTGTCCGTGACGCCGAACGACGCCACCCCGAGCACCTCGCGCCACGCCTCGACCAGGATCTCCTCGGCCCGGTTGGCCGGCGTCTCCGCCGGGTCGCCGGCCGGCCGGTCCAGCCGGGGCGCGGGCAGCGCGGCCCGGTCCAGCTTGCCGTTGCGGGTCAACGGCAGCTCGTCGAGGACCACCACCGCGGCCGGCACCAGGTGCGCCGGGAGCCGCTCCGCGAGCCACTCCCGAGGCGGCGCGACGGGCCCGGCGGCGGGCGTCGCGTCCACCGTCGGGCCCGCGGCGGCGTACCCGGGGCGGACCGCGTGCAGCGTGTGCCGGTCGGTGCCGGTCAGCAGGTCGTCCTGGCGGGTGACCACGGTGAAGCCCCGCGCCTCCAGCAGCGCCACCAGCCCGGCCAGCCGGCCGGCGGTCGCCGTGCCCGGCGCGTCGTGCACCTCCATGGCGACCTGCGCGACAAGCGGCCAGTGCCGGTCGTCCAGGCCGGCCAGCACGTCCGCCTCGGCGCGCTGCACGTCGATCTTCAACAGGTCGATCCGGGCCGGCGCCAGCTCGTCCAGCACCGCCGACAGCGGCCGGACCGGCACGGTCAGCTCCCGGCCGGCGAAGCGCTCGGCGAGCAGCTCGTCCGCGCGGTCGAGCAGCAGGTCCCGCTCGCCCGCTCCGGCGTCCCGCTCGTTGGCCAGGTACCGCTTGATCACCCCGATCTCGGCGTCCGGGTCGGCGTACGCGGCGTGGCCGGACATCATCGAGTAGCCCGGGTAGTAGGTGAACGAGACCTCGCCGGCCGCCCGCGACAGCCCGTACGCGTGCACGGTGGCCGGCACGCCGAACCCGTCGACGTTGCGGCGCAGGACCTCGGCCACGGCCGGCACCGGCTCGAACGCGTGGATCGTCGCGTCCGGGCAGACCTGGTGCACGAAGAGCGAGAACATGCCGATGTTCGCGCCCACGTCGAGCACCGTCGCGCCGGGCCGCAGCACGATCCCGTCCCGCAGGTAGACCCGCTGCGTGAAGATCTCGTCGTACAGGTAGCGGGTCTCGTGCGGGTTGACGCCGGCCACCCGGTCGAGGTCGAGCGCGACGCCGGCCCGCGACCGGACGTAGGCGACCAGCCGGTCGCCGTACCCGTCGTCGTCGCGGGCGACCACCGCGGCGTCGGCCACCTCCGGGTGGCCGCGCAGCACGGCGGCCACCTCGCCCGGCTCCACCCGGAAGCCGTGGATCTTCACCTGGTCGTCGAGCCGGCCCAGGTAGCGCAGCCGCCGCTCGGCGTCGAAGAGCACCCGGTCGCCGGTGCGGTAGACCCGCTCGACGCCGCCGGCGGGCAGCGGCAGCTCCACGAACCGGCGGGCGGTCGCCGCCGCGTCACCCAGGTAGCCGTCGGCGAGCTGCGGACCGGCGACGCACAGCTCCCCGGCCACCCCCGGCGGCACCGGACGCAGCCGCTCGTCCAGCACCCGCACCGCGACGCCGGGCAGCGGCCGGCCGATCGTCGGCGGGTCCCCGGCGCGGATCTCCGCCGCCGTGGTGTCCACCGTGCACTCGGTCGGGCCGTACAGGTTGACCGCGTGGACGTCCGGCCGCGTCGCCACCGCGTGCCACAGGTCCTCCGGCACCGGCTCGCCACCGACCAGCAGCAGGCCGGGCAGCCGGGAGTCGCCCGCGCCGGCGAGCAGGATGCGGAGCTGGGAAGGGGTCAGATCGAGCACGTCCACCCGCTGCCCGGCCAGCGTGGCGGCGAGCGCGGCGCCGTCGCGGCGCACGTCGTCCGGCACCAGGAACAGGGCGCGGCCGTGGGCGAGCTGCACGAGCTGCTTCACCGAGGCGTCGAACGTCAGCGGCGCGTTGACCGCCACCCGCAGGCCCGGCGCGCGGTCCGCGTACACGGTGGACTCCAGCGCGCCGGTCAGGTGCGCGGCGGCGGCGTGCGACACCCGGACGGGCCGGGGCGTGCCGGTGGAGCCGGAGGTGAAGATGACGTACGCCGGATCGGCCGGGGCCGGCGCGGTCGCGGGCGGCGGGCCGCCGGCCGCGACCAGCTCGGCCACCGACACGGTCGCCGGGCCCCGGTCGCCGACCACGCACTCCGCGCCGACCGCCGCGAGCTGCGCGGCCAGGCGTGGCGGCGGGGCGTCCGGGTCGAGCGGCACGAACACCGCGCCGGCCCGCAGCACGCCGAGGAACGTCACCACGGTCTCCCGGGACCGGACGGCCAGCACGCCCACCGGCCGGCCGACCAGGCCGCGGGCGGCCAGCGCCGCGGCCACCCGCGCGGCCCGCGCGTCCAGTTCCCCGGCCGGGTACGCGCCGTCGGCCGCCACCACCGCCGGGGCGTCGGCGGCCATCCCGGCCAGGCCCGCGTCGAGCAGGTCGACGAGGGTACGCGTCGGCGCGGCTCCCGCCGTGCCGCCGGCCCCGGCCAGCCAGCCGGCCTCCCCGGCGCCGAGCACGGCCAGCGGGGCGTCCCCGGCCAGCGCGGCCGGCAGGCTGCGCAGCACGGCCACCAGCGAGTCGAGCAGCCACTGCCCGCCGGTCACCCGCAGAACGACCTCCTCGTCCCCGGGAAGCACGGTGAGTCGCGGCCCGGCGGGCGGGGGCGGGACCGGCACCTCCACCGCCGTCGCGCCGAGCGCGGCGACGCCGGCCGGCGCGACGGTCGGCTCGACCGCGAAGCCGGCCACCGCGCCGGTGCTCTCGTCGACCGGGTCGACCAGGTGGAACGTCTCGTCGGCGGTGATCTCGGCGGCGCGTACGGCGGCCAGCAGCTCGGCCGGGTCGGCCGGCAGCGGCAATGCCAGCCGCAGCGGCCCGTAGCCGCCCAGCGGGCCGACCACGCCGCCGGTGCCCTCGGCCTGCCGGCCGTCGTGCCAGCGGGCCAGCACCAGGTCCGTCTCCTCGGCCCCGTCCGGCGCCTCGGCCCGGCGGGCCACCGCGAGCGCCCACGCGGCGAGCAGCAGCGTCCCGACGTCGCCGTGCGCGGCGCGGGCGGTCGCGGCCAGCTCGGCGGCCGGCAACGCGGTGGTGACCGTCGCGCCCGGATCGTCGCCGTGTGGCTCGACCAGCCGCGCGGCCGGTGCGCCCGGCGCGGGCGGGGACGCCTGGTCACGCTCCTCGACCTGCCACTCGGTGACGTCGAGGAACTGCAACGCCTCCGGGTCGGCCGGCGGCAGCTCGCCGGCGTACGCGTGAGCCAGGTCGGTGAGGAGCAGGCGCAGGCTGGCCGGGTCGGCGATCAGCGGGGTGGCGGCCAACTCCAACGCGTCGTCGGTGAGCGTGACCGACAGCTCGCCCTGCGCGCCGACCGGGACCGTCCGATCGTCGTCCACGTCCTGCAACGGCACCCGCAGCCCGGGGTGGTGCACGAGCGTCAGCCGCAGCGCCTCGTGCCGGGCCACCACCTCGTCGACGGCGGCCTGCAACCGGGCCCGGTCGAGCGGCCGGTCGAGCCGGACCCGGGCCCGCACCAGATCCTGCTTGCCGGACCAGGCCAGTCGCTGGACCGGGGACAGACGGTATCCGTTCACCACACACTCCGGTTGACGTAGAGGTCGGACATGGCGACCAGGATCTGCCGGTCGCCGGTGAAGGGTTCCCGGCCGTGGGTGGCCAGGAAGTTGTCCACCACCAGCACGTCGCCGCGCCGCCACGGCACGGACAGGGCGTGCTGCCGGTACAGCTCACGGATGCCGGTGACCACCTCGTCGGGGATCGGCTCGCCGTCGCCGTGGTACGCGTTGCGCGGCAGCCCGTCCGGGCCGTACTCGCGCAGCAGCGCGTCGGCCACCTCGGGCGGCATGTTCGACACGTGGAACAGGTGGGCGTGGTTGAACCACACCGTCTCCCCGGTCCGCGGATGGGTGGCCGTCGCCTGCCGTCGCGCCACGGTCCGCAGGCCGTCGTCGCCCAGCCAGGTGAACTCCGTCGCCGACGCGGCGCAGTACGCCTCCACCTCCGCCCGGTCGGTGGTCTGGAACGCCTCCTGCCAGGGCAGGTCCAGGTGCGGGCCGTAGTTGCGCACGTAGCGCACGCCGTCGCGGTCGAACCGCTCCCGCACCTCGGCCGGGATCAGCGGGGTGATCACCCGTTCGGCGGCCAGCGGGGTCGCGCCGCCGTCCCCGGTGGCCGGCTGCGCGCAGTGGAAGAACAGGTGCGTCGGCCAGTTGTGCGAGTACGACATCTCGTGGTGCAGCGGGATCCACTGGGCCGCGTTGAACTCGGTGGAGGTGAACACCCGGTCGGCCACCTCGTGCCGGGGCGCGGCCCGCTCCAGGTAGCCGAGCAGCTCCGGGTCGACCTCCCGGGCGGCCCGGCCGAAGTCGTCGGCGCTGCGCACGTCGAAGCCGCGGAAGAACACCGCAGCGTGCCGGTCCAGGTCGGCCAGCAGCTCGGCCCGCCGCCCGGCGAGCCAGCCGGCCAGGTCGAGGTCGGGCACGGCGGCCTCGACCAGCAGCACGAAGCCGTCCGGGCCGAGCGTGCGTCGGGTCACCGGCGCGGTGACGCCGCCACTGCCGCGCCGCCGCGGTCCCGGGGCGCTCACGCGGCACCACCGGTGGAGGTCAGTTCGGGCGCGGCGACCGGGTCGGCCATCGCGGTGAGGATCCGCCGGGGCGGGGTGAACGGCTCCCGCGCGTGCGCGGCCAGCATGTTCTCCACCAGCAGCACGTCGCCGGCCCGCCAGTCGAACGAGCGGGTCTCCGCCGCGTACGCGGCGCGCAGCTCGGCCAGCACCTCGTCCGGGATGGGCGTGCCGTCCCCGTACGCGGTCTGGTAGGGCAGGTCCTCCTCGGCCAGCGCGGCCCGCAGCCCGGCGCTCACCTCCGCCGGCAGCGACGTGACGTGGAAGAACAACGCGTGGTTGAACCAGGTGCGTTCCCCGGTGACCGGGTGCCGGCGGACCGCCGGGCGCACCTGCCGGGTCCGCAGTTGCGTGTCGCCCACCCACTCCACGTCGATCAGCGCCCGCGCGCAGTACGCCTCGACCTCGGCGCGGGAGTCGGTCTGGAACGCGGTCTGCCAGGACAGGCTGATGCCGGGCAGGTAGTTGCGCCGGTAGAGCACGCCGCGCTCCTCGAACTCCGCGACCGTCTCGGGACGCAGCCGGGCCAGCACCCGACGACTGTCCGCCAACGGTGTACGCCCACCGGCGGCCGGGGCCACCTCGCAGTGGAACACGATCCGCAGCGGCCAGGTCACCGTGTACGACTGCTCGTTGTGCAGCACGATCGGCTGGTCGGCGGGGTGCTCGGTGGAGGTGTAGACGCCATCGGTGACCCGGCTGCGCGGCGAGGACCGCTCGCCGTAGGACAGCACGTCGTCGGAGAGCGCCGCCATCACGGTGCGGAAGTCGTCCGCGCCGGCCACCGCGAAGCCGCGGAACAACACCGCGCCGGCGTGACGGGCCAGCCCGTCCACCTCGTCACGGTGCCCGGCCAGCCAGCCGGCCAGGTCGACGTCGGGCACGTTGGCGTGCACCAGCGCCGGCAACGGGCCGTCCGGCCAGTCCGGCCGTACGTCCACCAGGTTCCGTTCCCGGCCGCGGCGGGGGACGGGCCGCGCGACCCGGATCTGATCGGTCATCTCTCACTCCCAGCGGTGTCGGCGCAGTCGGCCAGACTGCGCCGGGGGTCGGCGGCGGCGGTACGCAGCAGCGCGGTGAGGCGGCGGTGCCACGTCATCACCCCGTCGTGGTCGAACAGGTAGGTGCGGTAGGTCCAGAGCGCGTCCAGCGCGTCCCGCCGGTCGTCCAGCCAGAGCGTCAGGTCGAGGCGGGCCGCGTCGGGGGTCAGCTCCACGCCGGTGAACTCGCCGCCGACGGCGCTGCGGTGCCGGGCCGGCGGCGCGTTCTGCACCCCGAACGCCACCTGGACGAGTGGGTTGCGGCCCGGCCGGCGGGTCGGGTTGAGCCGCTCCACCAGCAGGTCGAACGGGACGTCCTGGCGGGCGGCGGCGAACAGCGTGACCCGCCGGGCCTCGGCCAGCAGGTCGGCGAACGTCCGGTCCGGGGCCGGGCGCAGCCGCAGCGGCAGCGTGTTCACATGGCAGCCGACGCCGCGTTCGGCGGCCACGCTGGTGCGGCCGGCGAAGGCCACGCCGACCAGCAGGTCGTCCCGGCCGGTGGCGGCGCCGAGCAGCGCGGCGAACCCGGCCAGCCCGACCATGTGCAGGCTGGCCCGGTGCGCGCGGGCCAGGTCCCGTACCGCCGTGGCGGTCGCCGGGTCCACGGTGGTCCGCAGCGCGGCCCCGCCGGTGTTGAGAAGGGGCCCCTGCTCTACCGCAGGCGTTAACCGGGGGCCCTTCCTTTCCAGCTCCAGCAGGTGGGGGGCGCCGCGCAGGTCGCGCAGCAGCTCGTCGGTCGCGCGGCGGCCGGCCGGCCCGGCCAGCCAGGCGCGCTGCGCGGCGGCGAGGACGGCCGGGCCGGGTGCCGGCTCGCCGGGCGGCGCGTCCGGGTCGTCGTAGGCCACCGCCAGGTCCCGGACCAGCACCCCGAACGACCAGTCGTCGGCGACCGCGTGGTGCACGACCAGCAGCAGCGCCTCCGCGCGACCGTCGCCGTCGGGCAGCAGGCACGCGCGCAGCAGCGGCCCGGTGGCCAGGTCCATCGGGGTACGCGTGCCCTCGGCGGCGAGCCGGGCCAGCCGGGCGTCGAGCGGGACGCCCGGGTCGGCCGGCGCGACCACGAGTTCCGGCCGGGCGTCGGGGCGGACCACCTGCACCGGCCCGTCCGGTCCGGCGGGCAGGACGGTGCGCAGCGCGGGATGCCGGTCGACCACCCGGTGCAGCGCCCGCCCCAGCCGTTCCGGATCCAGCGGCGCGGCGAACCGGATCGCGAACGCCAGCAGGTAGGACGTGTCGGCCGGGTCGAGCCGGTGCAGGAACCAGAACCGCCGCTGCGCCGCGGACAGCGGCGCGGGCCCGCCCGCCGGCTCACCGGGCGCGTCCCCGTCACCGGCCGGCCCGGTGGTCGTCGGCGGGCCGGTGACGTTCCCGCCGCGCCACCCGGGGTCCACCGGCGTGCCGTCCGGATCGGCGGGCACGTCGATCCGGGCGGCCAGCGCGGCGACTGTCGAATGGGCGAACAGGTCGCCGGGGTGGACCCGGCGGCCGGTGGCGGCGGTCAGCCGGGTGGCGCAGCGGACCGCCAGCAGCGAGTCGCCGCCGAGCGCGAGGAAGTCGTCGTCCGGGCCGGTGACCGGCACGCCGAGCAGCTCCCGCCAGACCGTCGCGACCAGCGCGCCGGTCGGGCCGAGCGAACCGGGGTCGGCGGCGGGGCCGAACGTCGGCGCGGGCAGCGCGGACCGGTCCACCTTGCCGTTGGGCAGCGTGGGCAGCCGGTCCAGCCAGACCACGGCCGCCGGCACCAGCGGCGCCGGCAGCACCTCGGCCAGCCGGGCCCGCACGTCGTCGCGCCGCTCGCCGGTCAGGTAGCCGACCAGCATCGGGTCACCGCTCGGGCCGGGCCGGACGGCGGCGGTCGCCCCGCGTACGCCGGGCAGCGCGGCGAGCCGGGCGGCCACCTCGCCCAGCTCGATCCGGTAGCCGCGCAGCTTCACCTGGTCGTCCAGCCGGCCCAGGTAGGCCAGTTGCCCGTCCGGGCGCAGCCGCACCCGGTCGCCGGTCCGGTACATCCGCTCGCCGGGGCGGAACGGATCCGGCCGGAACCGGGCCTCGGTCTCCGCCGGCCGGTCCAGGTAGCCGCGGGCCAACCCGGCACCGGCCAGGTACAACTCGCCGGCCTCACCGGGCGGCGCCGGTCGGCCGTCCGGGTCGAGCACGTACGCCCGGGTGCCCGGCAGCGGCCGGCCGATCGGCGGGTCGCCGCCGTCGCGCGGCACCTCGGCCCAGGTCGAGTACGTGGTGTCCTCGGACGGGCCGTACAGGTTGCACAGCCGGCGCACCTGCGGGCGGGCCCACACCCGGGCGGCCAGCGCGGCGGTGAGCGGCTCACCGGCCAGGCAGACCGTGCGGACGCCCGGCGGCAGCGCGCCGGCGGTGAGCAGCTCGCCCATCGCCGCCGGCACGGTGTTGACAAGCGTGACCGGCAGGCGGTCCGCGCCGGGCGCGGCCAGCGCCAGCACGTCGTCCACCAGCAGCACCCGCCCGCCCCAGGCCAACGGCCCGAAGATCTCGAACACGGACAGGTCGAAGCAGACCGAGGTGGCGGCGAGCATGCCGCCCAGCTCGGTGTCGTCGAACGTCTGCCGGACCCAGTGCAGCAGCACCGACGCGGAGCGGTGCTCGATCGCCACCCCCTTGGGCCGCCCGGTGGAGCCGGACGTGTAGATGACGTACGCCAGGTCGGCCGGCGTGACCGGCGTCGCCGGGTCGGTGCCGTCCCCGGCCGGGTCGAGGCGGTCGGTCAGCACGGTCGGGCCGGGGAACCGGCCGGCCAGGTCGGCGCGGGTCAGCACCAGCCGGGCCCCCGAGTCGGCGGTCATGAACGCCACCCGGGCCGCCGGGTACGCCGGGTCCAGCGGCACGTACGCGGCGCCGGCCTTGAGCACGGCGAGCAGCGCGACCACCAGTTCCGGCGTACGCGGAAGGCAGACGCCGACCCGGTCGGCGCCTGTCACACCGGCGGCGCTCAGCACCCGTGCCAGCCGGTTCGCCGCCTGGTCGAGATCCCGGTAGGAGAGCGTGGCGTCGCCGTGCCGGACCGCCTCCGCGTCCGGGGTGCGGGCGGCCTGCGCGGCGATCATCCGGTGCAGGCAGTCCACGGTGCCCGCGCCTCCGCCGGTACGCCGGGTGGCGGCGCGGCGGGTCGGTCCGGGGCGGGCGGGCGCGCTCACCGGCCCCCACCCCCGACCGCCGCCGCGAGCCGGCGGTCCGCCTCCTCCTGGATGCGGTCCTTGTCGGCGAGCACCACGCTGCCCGGGTCGTTGTCCGGCAGTTCGTCCTCCAGCCGCCTGATCCGGCGGTACGCGATGCCGCCCACGGCCAGCGCCAACGCGCAGAGCCCGGCCAGGATCGCGGCCAGCGCCATGCCCCGGCCCGGCCCGGTGCCGACCAGCCCGGCGAGCGGACCGCCCGGCCGGGCCAGCGGGGCGAGCACGTGCTCGGCGAGCGGCCCGGCGCTGAGGAACCCGGCCGGCACCATCAGCCAGGACAGCATCTGCGCCATGGCCAGCACCCGGCCCTGCAACTCCAGGCCCACCTTGGCCTGCACGATGGCCAGCCAGTGCGTGTTCACCAGCGCGGTGGCCAGGCCCATGCCGAACAGGCCGAGCGCCGGGAACAGCGGGTCCGGCCGCAGCCCGACGGTGAGCAGCGAGACGCCGAGCAGCACGACGCTGGCCAGGATGCCGGTGGTCCGCCGGGCGGTGCCGCCCCAGACGCCCATCAGCACCGACCCGACCACCATGCCGACGCCGCTGGCGGCCAGCACCCGGCCCAGCACCGCCGGGTCGCCGAAGGAGAGCGTGAGCGGCGTGACCAGCACCTCCACCATGGCGAAGAAGTAGTTGAGCGACGCCACCAGCACGACCAGGGCGACCAGCCCGTGCCGGCGGACGATGAACCGCCAGCCGCCCAGCACCTCGCGCCGGAACGGCTCCTCCCGGCGCACGAACAGCGTGTCCGGGAAGCGGACCGACAGCGTGACGGTCACCGCCACCGCGAACGTGACCAGGTCGATCACCACGACGCCGCGCAGCCCGACCGCGAGCACCAGCGCGCCGCCGACCAGCGGGGCCAGCACGGTGCTGGTGGCGGTGCCGAGCGAGACGATGCCGTTGGCCCGGCCGTAGTAGCGTTTCGGCACCAGTTGGGTGACCGCCGCCTGGTAGGCGGGTTGCTGGAACGCGGTGGCCACGGCGGTGACGGTGATCGCGGTGAGGATGTGCCAGAGGTGGAGCTGGCCGAGCCAGAGCAGCAGCGCCAGGCTCACCGTGCCGGTGGCGGCCAGGCAGTCCGCCAGCACCATGATCCGTCGGCGGTCCCACCGGTCGGCGAGCGCGCCGGCGATCGGGGAGAGCACCACGGCCGGCAGCAGCGCCAGCACGGTCGCGGTGGCGAACAGCGACACCGACCCGGTGCGCTGGTAGACCCAGAGCCCCATGCCGAACGCGGTCAGCCCGCTGCCGATCAGCGAGACGAGCTGGCCGATCGCGACCAGGTAGAACACCGCCAGGCTGGGCGTCGCGCGCCGCGCCGGCCGCCGGGGCGCGACGTCCGCCGCCGGCGGTCCGGGTACGGGGACCGTGGCCCCGGTCGGCGTCGGCTCGGCCGTCGGCGGCGCGGCGGTGGGGGCGCAGTGCGCCAGGATGACCGCGGCCAGCTCGGCCGGCTGGTGCTTGGCGAAGTAGTGCCCGGCCCCGTCGATCACCGCCAGCGACACCCGGTCGGCGAAGAACTCCCACTCCAGGTAGCGCTCCTGGTACAGCTCCGTGGCCCGGTCGCCGCTGCCCACCACGCAGACCAGCGGCGCGGACAGCTTCCGGGGCAGCCCGT
The DNA here is from genome assembly GCF_040647835.1 of Micromonospora sp. NPDC049240. Lineage (NCBI taxonomy): Bacteria > Bacillati > Actinomycetota > Actinomycetes > Micromonosporales > Micromonosporaceae > Micromonospora > Micromonospora sp. NPDC049240. Next base: position 75,669 of record NZ_JBEZCX010000017.1, on the reverse strand, counting down.
TGGCGTAGACGTCGGTGTAGTAGTCCTCGCCCCGCGCCGAGTCGGCCAGCACCACCCGCATCACGAAGTCCTTCTCGGCGGAGTCGAAGACCTCGGTGAAGAAGCCCATCGCGCGCAGCGACTCCAGCGTCCGTCGCTTCGACGCCCAGCGCTCCACCGGGAACCACCGGCGCAGCCAGCCGAACACCCGGCCGGGCAGCCGGGGCGCGGGGAAGTGCGCGCCGATCGCCACACCGGTCACGTCGACGCCGGCCGCCTCCAGCCGGCGGGCCAGCTCCACCGCCTCGGCGCCACCGACGCAGTGCCCGTACACCGCCACCGGGCCGGTGATCTGCTCGGCCACCTCGGCCACGCAGCGGTCCACCAGCTCGTCCAGGTCGAGCATCGGCTCGTCCGGGCGGTTCAGGTCGTGGCCGGGGCGTTCCAGCGCGTACAGCGACACGCCGGCCGGCAGGGCGTCCGCCAGCGGCTGGAACGTGATCGCGGAGCCGCCGCCGAACGGCACGCAGAGCAGCGTCAGCGTGGTCGGGGTGCCCGGCCGGGCCGGGGTCAGCTCGTGCAACAGCTTCCCGGCCGAACCGCCGGTGGCGGTCAGGTGCTCGGTCAGCGCCCGGATGGTCGGGTGCCGGAACAGGTCGAGCACGCTGATCGCCGGGTCGCTGCCGGCCAGCGCCTTGATCGCCCGGAACGAGTCGCCGCCCAGGTCGAAGAAGTCGTCGTCGATGCCGACCCGGTCGTAGCCGAGCACCTCGGCCCAGCGCCGCGCCAGCGCCGCCCGCAGCGGCGTGTCCGGCTCACCGGCGCCGGCCGCGGCGCGGTCACGGCGGGGCGCGGGCAGCGCCGCCCGGTCGACCTTGCCGTTGGCGTTGAGCGGCATCCGGTTCAGCGGCACGAACGCCGACGGCACCATGTAGTCCGGCAGCCAGGTGCGCGCGTACGCCCGCCACGGCGCCGGGTCGGCGGCGAAGTCGGCGGTCACGTCCCGCCCGGCGTCCGGCTCCGGCCCGTCGGTGAGCGTCAGGTACGCCACCACCGCCTTCTCGCCGGCGTCCTCGCGGACCACCACGGCGGCGTCGCGGACCGCGTCGTGCCGGCGCAGCACCGCCTCGATCTCGCCCAGCTCGATCCGGAAACCGCGCACCTTCACCTGCGAGTCGCCCCGGCCGAGGAACTCGATCCGGCCGTCGGCCAACCGGCGGCCCAGGTCCCCGGTGCGGTACAACCGCCCGCCGCCGGCCGGGTCCGGCACGAACCGCGCGGCGGTCAGCGCCGGATCGGCGTGGTAGTCCCGGGCCAGCCCCGGCCCGCCCAGGAAGATCTCACCCGGCACGCCGACCGGGACCGGATCCAGTCCGGCGTCGAGCACGTGGACCCGCATGTTGGCGATCGGGCGGCCGATGGTGGGCCGGGACCCGTCCGGGGCGATCCGGTCCATGGTGGCCCAGACCGCGGCCTCGGTCGGGCCGTACAGGTTCCACAGCGCGTCCACCCGCTCGGCCAGTTGCCGGGCCAGCGGCGCGGGCACCGCCTCGCCGCCGCAGACCGCGGTCAGCCCCGGCGTGCCGGTCCAGCCCGACTCGATCAGCAGCCGCCAGGTCGTCGGCGTGCCCTGGGCCAGCGTGACGCGCTCGGCGGCGAGCAGCGCCGCCAACCGGGACGCGTCGTACGCGACGTCGCGGTCCACCAGCAGCATCCGCGCGCCGACCACCAGCGGCAGGAACAGCTCCGGCACGGACATGTCGAACGCGAAGCTCGCCATCGCCAGCATGGTGCCGTCGCGGGTCAGGCCGGGCCGCTCGCGCATCGTGGCCAGCGTGTTGACCACCGCGCGGTGGCTCACCCGGACGCCCTTGGGCCGGCCGGTCGAGCCGGACGTGTAGATCAGGTACGCCAGGTGGTCCGGCCCGGCCGACGACGCGACGGCGGTGTCCGGCTCCCCGGCCGGGCCCACGCCGGTCACCACCGTGCCGGCGAAGTCGAGCCGGTCGGCCAGGGCCGGCTCGGTGACCAGCACCGTGGCGCCGCTGTGCGTCACCACGTACCGCTGCCGCTCCACCGGGTACTCCGGATCCACCGGCACGTACGCGCCGCCGGCCTTGAGCACGCCGAGCAACGCGACCGGCAGCTCGACCGAGCGGGGCAGGCAGACCGCGACCGGCACGTCCGGCCCGACCCCGGCCCGGCGCAGCCGGTGCGCGAGCCGGTTGGCGCGGGCGTCGAGCGTGGCGTAGTCGAGCGTGGTCCCGCCGAACGTCACGGCCGGCCGGTCGGGGCCGGTCGCCACCTGACGCGCGAACAGGTCGACGAGCGTCGGGACCCGGTCGGGCGGGGTGTCCCAGCCGGCCGGCGCCGCGGTGTCGTTCCACTCGGCGAACCGGTCGCGCTCGGCGGCGGTGAGCAGCGGCAGCGCCGCCAACCGGGTGCCCGGGTCGGCGACCGCGGCGGCGAGCAGCGTCGCCAGGTGCCCGACCATCCGGTCGGCGGTCGCCGGGTCGAACAGCGCGGTGTTGTACTCCAACCGGAGGCGCAGCCCCTCGGTCACCTCGTACGCGTACAGCGCCAGGTCCTGCTGGGCGATGCCCGGCTCGACCGCGAACGGCGTCATCCGCACCCCGGCCGCCGTCACGTCCCGCTGCTCGGGCACGTTGAGCAGGTTGAACATCACCTGGAACAGCGGGTTGCGGCTCAGGTCGCGGGGCGCGTCGACCAGGTCCACCAACCGTTCGAACGGCACCTCCTGGTGGTCGTACGCGCCCAGCGCGGTGCCGCGGACCCGCCCGAGCAGCTCGGCGAACGTCCAGTCGGCGTCCAGCACGGTCCGCATCGGCAGCATGTTGACGAAGAAGCCGACCATCGGCTCCAGCTCGGCCCGGACCCGGCCGGCCACCGGCGTGCCGACGCAGACGTCGCGCTGGCCGGTCCAACGCCACAGCAGCGTCTGCCACGCGGCCAGCAACGTCATCGCCAGCGTGACGCCGTGCCGCTGGCTGAACCGGCGCAGCTCGTCGGCGGTCGGCGGGGCCAGGACCAGCGTGCGGACCGCGCCGTCGAACGTCTGCACCGGCGGGCGCGGCCGGTCGGTGGGCAGCTCCAGGGCGGCGGGCACCCCGGCGAGCTGCCGCCGCCAGTACCGCAGGTCGGGGTGGTCCGGATCGGCCAGCCGGCCACGCTGCCAGCGCGCGTAGTCGCCGTACTGGACGGCCAGTTCGGGCAGCGGGTCGCCGCCTCCGGCGCGGGCGGCGGCGTAGCGGGTGGCCACCTCGCCGGCCACCACACCGAGCGACCAGCCGTCGGAGACGGCGTGGTGCATGGTCAGCGACAGCACGTGCCGGTCGGCGGTGACGCGCAGCAGCACGGCCCGGAACAGCGGCCCGGCGGCCAGGTCGAACGGGCGTCGCACGTCGGCGGCGAGGGCGGCGTGCACCCAGCCGGGCACCGCCGCGGCCACCGCCGGCTCGACGATGCTGACCGGCGCGGCCTGGTCCGGGTCGGTCGGCGCGGTCAGCACCGGCAGGTCCACCGGCCCGGCCGGAAGCACCCGCTGCACCGGGTCGCCGTCCGGCCCGAGCGGGAACACGGTCCGCAGCGCCTCGTGCCGGCGCACCAGCCCGGCCAGCGCGGTCCGCAGCGCGTCCAGGTCGAGCCGGCCGTCGAGCAGCAGCGTGGTGCCGACCGTGTAGGCGCTCTGCGCGTACGCCTGGTCCAGGAACCACAGCCGGTGCTGGCCGGAGGAGAGCGGCGCCGGGCCGGCGTCCGGCTCGGCCCGGGGAATCCGCTCCCCGGCCGAGGCGGTCGGAGCGGGCACGGCCACCGGGGCCGCCTCGGGCAGGGTCGCCGGCGCGACGTCCACGGTGGCCGGCAGCGCCGCGGCGAGCGCCGCCACCGTCGGTCGGGCGAAGACAGTCTCCAGCGGCACCGCCACGCCGAGGCGGGCGCGCAGCCGCACCACCACCTGGGTGGCGAGCAGCGAGTGCCCGCCCAGCTCGAAGAAGTCGTCGAGCGCGCCGATCGGCGCGATGCCGAGCAGGTCGCTCCAGACCGCCGCCACCGCTTCCTGCACCGCCCCATCCGGCGCCACGAACGCGCTGCTCAGCGCCGGCCGGTTGCCCGTCTCCTCCGCGCGCTGTTGCACGGGAAGCGTGGCCATGTCGCCCGGGATGGCCACGCTTTCCGAGAAATCGGCCCCGGGGGTGCGGGGGGCGCGGGACGCCGGGGCGATCCAGTAGCGGTGCCGCTCGAACGGGTAGCCGGGCAGCGGCACCCGCCGGTCGCCGTCGCGGTGGAAACGGTCCGTGTCGACCGGCACGCCGGCCAGCCAGAGCCGCCCCACCGCGTCGAGCAGCGTCGACACGTCGTCGGACTCGGCGCGGGGATGCCGCATCGCCGCGACCGTCCGGGCCGGCGGTAGTCCGGCCAGCCGGGCCAGGCCACCGAGCGCGTGCCCGGGGCCCACCTCGACCACCACCGCGTCCTGCTCGGCGAGGAACGCGGCCGACTCGGCGAACCGGACCGGCTCGCGCAGGTGCCGCACCCAGTACGCCGCATCGGTGACCAGCCCGGGAGTGACCGGGCCGCCGGTCAGGTTGCTGAGGTAGGGCCGCTGCGGTTCGGCGTACCCGACCCGGGCGGCGTGCGCGGCGAACTCGTCCCGCACCGGGTCGAGCAGCGCCGAGTGGTAGCCCCGGGTCACCCGCAGCGGGCGGCAGTCCACGCCGTCCGCGGTCAGCCGCTCGCGCAGCCGCCCGACCGCCGCCGGGTCGCCGGAGACCACGCACAGCTCCGGGGCGTTCACCGCGGCCAGCGACAGCCCCTCGTCGAGCAGCCCGGTCACCGTCGCCTCGGGCAGGCCCACCGCGAGCATCGCCCCGGCCGGCGTGCGCGCCACCAGCTCGCCGCGCACCCGCACCAGGCGCAGTGCGTCGGCGAGCGGAAGGACGCCGGCCAGGCAGGCGGCCACGTACTCGCCGAGGCTGTGGCCGACCATCAGGTCCGGGGTGACGCCCCGGGCCAGCAGCGTGCGGGCCAGCGCGTACTCCGTGACGAACAGCGCGGGCTGCACCAGCTCCGGGCGGGCCAGCAGCTCCTCCGCCGCGGGGTGCCCGCCGGGTGGCGGGTCGAGCACGGCGCGCAGGTGGCGGCCGAGGTCGTCGCCGAGCAGCGCGGCGCACGCGTCCACCTCGGCCCGGTAGGTCGGCTCGGCCCGGTAGAGCCCCGCGCCCATCGCCACGTGCTGGGCGCCGTGCCCGGGGAACGCGAACACCAGCGTCCGCCGGCCGCCCGGACGGGTCCCGGTGAACCGGCGGGCCGGCGTGTCCAGGGCGGACACCGCGTCGGCCCGGTCCGCCGCGACCACGTACCGGCGGTGGGTCAGCGCCGCCCGGCGGCCCAGCGCCGACGCGACGTCCGCGAGCAACACCCCGGGGTGGGCGTCGAGGTGGTCGCGGAGCTGCCGGGTGGCGGTCTCCAGCGCCGCCGGGGTACGCGCGGACAGCATCAGCAGGCGCGGCCCCGGCGCGGGCGGGGCGACCGGGCCGGACGGCGCCGGCGGCTCCTCCAGCACCACGTGCGCGTTCGTGCCGCCCATGCCGAACGAGCTGACGCCGGCCCGGCGTGGCCCGTCGGCGACCCATGGCCGCGCGGCGGGCTCGAAGCGGAACGGGCCGGTCCCGACGTCGATCGCCGGGTGCGGCCGGTCCAGGTTCACGGCCGGCGGCAGCGTCCGCGTCCACAGGGCCATCACGGTCTTGATCAGACCGGCCACCCCGGCCGCCGCGTCGGTGTGCCCGATGTTGGCCTTGACCGAGCCGAGCGCGCAGAAGCCGCGCTCGTCGGTGCCGCGCCGGAACGCCTCGGTCAGCGCGGCCACCTCGATCGGGTCGCCCAGGCTGGTGCCGGTGCCGTGCGCCTCCACGTAGCCCACCGAGCGTGGGTGCACGCCGGCCGTGGCCAGCGCACGACTGATCACCTCGACCTGTCCGGCGACGCCGGGCGCGGTGTAGCCGGTGCGGCGGGCCCCGTCGTTGTTGATCGCCGAGCCGCGGATCACCGCGTAGACCGTGTCGCCGGCGGCGACGGCGTCGGCCAGCCGCTTCAGCACGACGACGCCCACGCCGCTGGACTCGATGCTGCCGCGTGCGTCGGCGCTGAACGGGCGGCAGTGCCCGTCGGGGGAGTAGATGCCGCCGTCGTGGAAGCGGTAGCCGCGCCGCTGGGCCGGGAAGACACTCACGCCGCCGGCCAGCACCACGTCGGACTCGCCGGCCAGCAGGCTCTGCCGGCCCAGGTGCACGGCCACCAGCGACGTGGAACAGGCGGTGGCCACGGTGACCGCCGGCCCGGTCAGGTCGAGCTGGTATGCGACGCGGCTGAGCAGGAAGTCCTTGTCGTTGCCGAGCGAGAGCTGGTGCTCGCTGAGCCCGCCGGTCAGCTCCGGATGGCCGCTGAGGTGGTCCAGCAGGTAGGAGCTGCGACCGGAGCCGGCGAACAGGCCGACCCGGCCGGGGTGGCGGGACGGGTCGTGGCCGGCGTGCTCCAACGCGTGCCAGGCGCACTCCAGCAGCAGCCGGTGCTGCGGGTCCAGCGTCTCCGCCTCACGCGGCGTGAAGCCGAAGAACGCCGCGTCGAACTCGTCGACGCCGGGCAGGAAGGTGCCGGTCCGGACGTACGCCGGGTCGTCGATGCGGGCCGGGTCCGCGCCGTCGGCGAGCATCTGCTCCACGGTGAACTCCTCGACCGACTCCACGCCGTCGCGGATGTTCGCCCAGAACTCGTCGACGGTCCGGGCGCCCGGGAACCGGCCGGCCATGCCCACCACCGCGATCGGCCCGTCCGCCGGGCCGGCGGACTCGGTCGCCGCGTGCACCGGCGGGGCCTGCGGCGCCACGCCGGTCGTGGTGACCGTGACCAGGTACGCGGCCAGCGACTCCACGGTGGGATGGCGGAACAGGTCGGTGGCGGTCAGCACGTCACCGAGCCGGGCACGCAGCCGGTCCAGCACGGCCAGCAGCCGCATCGAGTGGCCGCCCAGGTCGAAGAAGCTGTCCCGGGTGCCGACCTGCTCGACGCCCAGCACCTCGCGCCACACGTCGCCGACCAGGCGTTCCAGGCGTACCCGGTCGGCGTCCCACCGGTCGGGCGTCCCCGCCGTCGCGGTGCTCGTGCCGATCCGGTGGCCGGCCGGGGCGGCGCTGCCCGGGGCGGCGGGACCGGCCGGCGTGGCCGGTCCGACGGGGCGACGGGTGGCCGGGGCGTCGGCCGGCGCGGGCAGCGCGTCGGCGTCCACCTTGCCGTTGCCGGTCAGCGGCAGCGCGTCCAGCCGCACGAACGCGGCCGGCACCAGCCAGGACGGCAGCTCGGCGACGAGCGCGGCGCGCAGCTCCGCCGGGTCTCCCGGGTCGCCGGCCAGGTACGCGACCAGCCGCGGGTCGGTCGGGTCGTCCCGGCGCAGGTGGACGGTCACGTCGACGCCCGGCCGGTGCCGTCGGACCGCCGCCTCGATCTCGCCGCACTCCACCCGGTAGCCGCGCACCTTGACCTGCCGGTCGGTGCGGCCCAGGTACTCCAGGACGCCGTCCGGACGGCGACGGGCCAGGTCGCCGGTGCGGTAGAGGCGCGCGCCGGGCACCCCGGAGAACGGGTCGGGCAGGAACCGCTCGGTGGTGCGGTCGGGCTGGCCCAGGTAGCCCCGGGCCACCCCGGCCCCGCCGACGTACAGCTCGCCGACCACGCCCACCGGCACCGGGTTGCCCCAGTCGTCGAGCACGTGCAGCGCGGTGTTCGCGATCGGCCGGCCGATCGGCACCGAGCCGTCGGCCGGCGTGTCCGGCTCCACCTCGTACGCGGCGCAGCCGACCACGGTCTCGGTCGGCCCGTACTCGTTGACCAGCGCGGTCCCTGGCGCGTGGGTCCGCCACGGCGCGACCTGGTCGGCGCGCAGGTTCTCGCCGCCGATGACGAAGCACCGGGTGCGACCGGCCAGCTCGTCCGGGCGGAGCTGGTGGGTGACCAGTTCGAGCTGGGCGGGTGTGATCTTGACCAGGCCGAACGGCGTGGTGGTGTCGCGCAGCGCCTCGCCCAGCGCCGCCGGGCCGAGGTGCTCGCCGATCATCCGGACCGTGGCGCCGGCGGCCAGCGGCACCAGCAGGCTGGTCACGGTCAGGTCGAACCCGACCGAGGAGTGCAGCGGGACCACGTCACCGGCGCGCAGCCGGTACGCCTGGGCCGCCCAGCGCACGTAGTTGGCCACCCCCCGGTGGGTGACCATCACGCCCTTCGGCCGGCCGGTCGAGCCGGACGTGTGGATGACGTACGCCAGGTCGTCCCCGGTCGGCGCGGGCCGGCGACGCGGCCGACGCCGGGGTCCACCGCCGACGCGCGTCGCGCCGGCCCCGGGCATCGGCGCGTCCGGCCCCGGCACCAGCAGCGCCGTGTCGCCGGGCACCAGGTGCGCCAGTTCGGCGCAGGTGAGCACCACCGACGCGGCGGTGTCGTCCATCAGGTGCCGCAGCCGGGCCGGCGGGTTCGCCGGGTCCATCGGCACGTAGGCCGCGCCGGCCCGGAGCACCGCCAGCACCGCCACGGTGAATCCGACCGCGCGGGGCAGCAGCACGCCGACCAGGCCACCGACGCCGACGCCCCGCGCGCGCAGCGTCTCCGCCAACGCCTCGGCCCGCGCGTGCAGCTCCCGGTAGCTCAGCGTGGCGTCGCCGTCGGTCACCGCCACCCCGTCGGGGGTACGCCGGGACTGCTCCTCGATCAACGCGTGCACCAGCTCGTCCGGCTCGGCCGGCGTGGCGGTCCGGTTCCACTCGCCGACCAGTCGCCGGTGCTCCGCGGGGGTCAGCATCGCGACCGAGCCGACCGGCGCGTCCGGGTCGGTCAGCAGCCCCGCCAGCAGCGTCCGGAAGTGGCCGGCGAAGCGGGTCACCAGGTCGGCGTCGAACAGCTCGGTGCGGTACTCCAGCACGGTCCGCAGACCCCTGTCGTCCTCCCGGACGGCCACCGTGAGATCGAACTTGGCGGTCTCGACCGGCACCTCGACGGTGCTCACCTGGAGGCCGTCCAGGCGGGGCGGGGCGGTCTCCCGGCCGTACACGAACATCACCTGGAACAGCGGGCTGAAGCCGGCCCGGCGGGCCGGGCGCAGCGTCTCCAGCACCGTCGAGAAGGGCAGTTCCTCCCGGCTCAGCGCGTCGAGGACGGCGGCGCGTACCCGCTCCAGCAGCGTGGCGAAGGACGGGTCGTCGTCCAGTCGGGCCCGGATCGCGACGGTGTTCAGCAGCAGGCCGACGAGCCGCCGCGTCTCGGGGCCGCGCCGGCCGGACACCGGCGTGCCGACCACGACGTCCCGCGCGCCGGTCCACCGGGCCAGCAGCACGTGCAGCACCGCCAGCAGCACCATGTACGGCGACACCCGCGCCCGCCGGCAGTACGCGGCCAGTTCCTCGGTGGGCACGTCCAGCGGCACCGACAGCGTGCCGCCGACGCCGGACGGCGCCGCCGGGCGGGGACCCCGGGTGGGCAGGTCCAGCGCGGCGGGCGCGCCCGCGAGCTGCTCCCGCCAGTAGTCGAGCTGGGCGGACGCCTCCGGGCCGGCGAGCCACTCCCGCTGCCGGCGGGCGTGGTCGCGGCAGTCGCCCTCGACCGGGTCGAGGGCCGCCGGTCGTCCGGCCCGGTGTGCCGCGTAGAGCCGTTCCCACTCCTCGTGCAGCAGGCCCAGCGACCACTCGTCGACGGCGACGTGGTGGAACGTCAGCAGGAGCACGTGCTCCTCCGGCGCGCAGCGCACCAGGTCGGCCCGGAGCACCGGCCCGCGGGCCAGGTCGAGCGGCTCCCGGGCGGCGGCGCGCAGCCGGGCGTCCACCTCCCGGTCCCGCTGCCAGCTCGGCAGTCCGCTGAGGTCGTGCACCCGCAGCAGTCCCGGGCGCGGCTCGTGGACCACCTGGACGAGCCGGGTGTGCGCGCCGTCGTCGCCCGGGTCCGGCGTTCCGGCACCCGCCGCGGGTCGGTCGACGGCGGGGGGCGGCTCGGCTGCGAGCGTGGTCCGCAGCGCGGCGTGGCGGGCCACCAGGTCGTCGAGCGTCGCGGAGAGCGCCGCCACGTCGAGCGGGCCGTGCAGCCGGTAGGCCAGCGGCACCAGATAGCCGGCCGAGCCCGGGTCGAGGCGGTCCAACTGCCACATCTGGCGCTGCGCGGCGGTCGCCGGCGCGGGGCCGCCGGAGTGGGGCCGCGCCGGTGGGACGGGCACCGGCCGGGCCCGCAGGACGTCGGTCATCGCCTCCGCCTTCGTCGCTGCCGGCCGTCGCGTGGGTCGCATCCGGGCGCGGGCGGTCGCCGCGCCGGACCGTCCGGTCGGCCGGGGTGGTGGAAAGATCAGGATTCCTCGATGGGGAACCGGGTTCATCATGTCACCGACGATCTTTGTCCGCCGATCCCCGAATCGTGCCGCCGGTCGATGCTTTCGGTGTCGGGCGCTGCACGTTCGGCCAGTTCCCGGAGGCCGGTAAGAAATGTGATTGCGGCGGCTCGACGCGCACTCCGGGGCGGTCCCCGGGGTGATGTCGCCCGTATCGGTCATCGGGAGCTTCCGCCGCCTCGACACCATTGTGGAGGGATATGCCGGATGCGGTCGGCGGGCGGCGGCGAGCCCGTACCGACTGCTCATTGTGGCTGTTGACGGCGTCGTTGACAGCGTGATCTTCGATGGAATACGGTTCCTGGCGTAGCTGGCGCGGTTTCTGGCCGCCGACAATCGGTGTGCGCGTTCCGGCGTCGGCGTGCCGAATTTCCGCGACCGATTCGGTAATTGCTCCGACGCGCCCGCTGCTGTCGGATGTTCGGCGTTCGCCGAAAACGGTTTCCCCGCTCGGCGCTTTGTGTCGGCAGGTGACGCCCGACCGTCGTCCGCCGGTCACCGCCCCGCCCTCCGCCGCCGCGTCGACGACGGGATCGATCATGGCGGACGGGCCGGACGGCGCGGGACGGGCCGAAAGGCGCGACGGGGGCCCGGGCGGTAGGCGGGCGGCCAGCCGATCGGTGGAGCGGGGTCGCCGTGTGGCCGGAATTGATGACGAGCGGTCGATTACCGGTGCGGCAACGTATCGCGAGAACTCCTTGCCTCCTACGGTGACGTCCGGCACGCGGACGGAGGGAAGTCGGGAGCCACCCGAGGGGCGCCGTCCGGGCGGACAGGGAGAGTTGTCTCGATGCGAGTTTGGAGTCGCGCGGTAGCGGTGCTCGCCGCCGGCGCGGTCGTGGTGGCGGGGGTGCCGGCGTTGGCCGGCGTCGTCACCGTCACCGACGCCGGTGTCACCGGGCGCACCGGCGCCCAGGCGACGGGGGGCCGCGCCGCGCTCGGCGCCGCCCGGACGGTCGTCACCAGGGCGCAGGTCACGCCGGGGGACACCCGGCTGATGCCGAGCACGCCCCGCACCGACACGCCGCGGATCACCAACGGCGAGATCACCGACATCGAGGTGATCGGCAACCGGGTCTTCATCGCCGGCACGTTCACCTCGATCGCGAACGTCGGCGGCACGGCGATCGCGCAGAAGTCGCTGGCCTCGTACAACCTGGACACCGGCAAGGTGGACACCGGCTTCAAGCCGACCATCGACGGCGCTGTGGCAGCCGTCGAGGCGTCGCCGGACGGCACGTCGCTCTACATCGCCGGCTCGTTCAACACGATCAACGGCGTCACCAAGCGTAAGATCGCCCGGCTCAACCCGACCACCGGCGCGCCGGTGGCCGCGTTCACCGCGACCGCCAGCGCGCGGGCGACCGCGCTGGCCGTGAGCCCCACCGCCGTCTACGTCGGCGGCCAGTTCGCCACCGTCAACGGCGTCGCCCGCAGCGGCCTGGCCGCGCTGAACCCGACCACCGGCGCCGTCGACACCGCGTTCAACCTGCCGGTCACCGGTGGCATCGGCGTCGGCGGCATGCTCACCGTGCAGCAGCTCAAGCTCACCCACGACCGCAGCAAGCTGCTGGTCGTGCACACCGGTCGCCAGATCGCCGGGCAGGACCGCTACGGCGTGGCCCTGATCGGTACGGCCAGCAAGGCGCTGCTGCCGTGGCGGACCCGGCTGTGGGAGGACAACCTCTCCTTCGTCGGCGGCATCCAGCGCGTCTTCGCCGGTGACATCGCGCCGGACGACTCGTACTTCGTGGTCACCAGTGGTTCGGGCGGCGACCGGCCGCCGATCAACGACACCGCCATCGCGTACTCGCTGACCGGAAACGACCACGTCGAGCCGCTCTGGATCTCCCGGCACTTCGACAGCATCTACTCGGTCGCGATCACCGACACCGCCGTCTACGTCGGCGGTCACTTCAGCTGGCAGGAGTCGCCCACCTCGAACGTGCCGTGGCCCGGGCTGGACAACGTCGGCTACGGCACCGGCCAGGGCCTGAGCGGCTACGGCCTCGGCGACCAGGTGGTCCGCCGCGACCACCTCGGCGCGCTGGACCCGCTCACCGGCACCGCGCTGGAGTGGAACCCCGGCTCCAACTCGTACGAGGGGGAGAAGGCGATGCTGGCCACCGCGCGCGGTCTGCTGGTCGGCGGCGACGGCAACGTCAAGGGCGGCAAGACGACCGGTCGGGTCGCGTTCTTCGACCTGTCCAAGGAGCCGGCGCCGTCGGCGCTGGACACCACGGTCACCACGCCGATCGAGGGCGCGGTGAAGCAGGCCGGTGAGTCGTTCGACCTGGGTGGCCAGGCGCTCGCCCCGGCCGGCGTGTCCAAGGTCCAGGTCGAGGTCATGGACCGCAACAGCGGGCAGTACCTCCAGGCCGACCTGACGACCTGGGGTGCGTTCAAGTCGCTGAACGCCACGGTCGCCGCGCCGAACGCCACGTCCACCACCTGGAAGCTCCCGGTGTCGCTGCCGGCCGGCGTCTACCAGATCCAGGCGAAGACGGTCGGCCGCGACGGGGCCGGCGACACCACCAAGGCGATCAAGAAGATCGAGGCGTTCCGCTTCGACGACCTGCCGCCGGCCACCCGGATCACCGCGCCGACCGCCGGCCTGATCGCCACCCAGAGCTTCGTCGCCACCGGCACCGCGACCGACGACAAGGGCGTCAGCTCGATGATCTACTCGTTCCGCACGCCGGACAACCGGTACCTGCAGGACGACGGCAGCGTCGCGGCGGTCTACAACACGTTCCGGGGCGAGCCGGACGTGCTCGGCGCGACGTCCGCCACCTGGCAGTACGAGGTGACGCTGCCGACCGAGGGGCAGTGGCGGATGACCGCCACCGCGGTCGACACGGCCGGGCAGAGCGACCTGCGCGGCGACACCCGGGACTGGACCGTCTCGGCGACCGGTGTCCCGCCGACCGTGGCGATCACCGCGCCGGTGGCGATGACCCCGCCCACCGCCGCCGCGCCGCTGACCGTGGCGCCGGGCGCGACGGTCACGTTCGCCGGCACCGCCGCCGACGAGGACGCGCTGAAGTCGGTCGAGATCTACCTGCGGAACAACACCACCCGCGAGGCGCTGGCCGCGGACGGCACCTGGGGCGCCGACTCGGTCGCCGCGTACCACCGGATCTCCCCGACCAACCTCGACGCCGCCACGTTCGACTGGTCCTTCACCACGGTTCCGCTCACCCCCGGCGTCTACGACTTCCGGGTACGCGCCACCGACAGGCTGGGCCTGACCACGTCCAACACCAACCTGGGCCGGCTCACCGTCACCGCGCAGGTGCCCGGCGACGCCTTCCCGAACGGGCTGCTCAGCTTCACCGGGACCGACCAGAACGTCGACCGGCTGCACCTCGACCTGGCCGGCACGGCGACCGACGACAAGGGCGTGAAGGCCGTCCGGGTGGCGCTGCGCGACCTGGACACCGGCCGGTACGTCCAGCCGAACGGCACGATGGCCGCGGCGTTCGCCACGCTCGACGCGACGCTCGCCGCCCCGAACGCCACCAGCACCACGTTCACGCTCCCGGTCGACCTGCCCACGAAGGGCACCTACAGCGTCGAGGCGTGGGCGGTGGACACGGCCGGCCAGCAGGACGGCTCGACCAGTGGCGCCACCGCGAAGTACCTGGTCTACCCCGGTGACCTCGACCCGACGCTGGAGCCGAGCATCACGCCGGTCGAGGGCGAGGTCTACACCGGTGGTCGGATCGTGGTGACCGGCCGGGCGGTCGACGACGTCGGCATGCAGAAGGTGGAGTTGCAGATCACCAACGCCGCCGGGCAGGGCATGAACGCGGCCGGCACGTTCGGCCGGGCCGGCACGTGGATCGCGGCGTTCCTCACCAGCCCGGGTTCGCCGGGGTCGAACTTCGCGTACACGTCGCCGGTGGTGCCGGCCGGCACGTACACGGTGACGATCCGGGGCATGGACAACTACGGGCAGTACCAGCAGCCGGTCCGTACCGTCTCGGTGACCGTCACCGACTGATCCCGGTCGGCCGCGGGCCGGTCCGCGTCGGTTCTCCCGACGCCGGGCCGGCCCGTCGCCGTCAGGGGCGGACGAGCCGCATCCCGGCGGTGGCCGGCCGGTCCATGGTGGCCAGGGTGGCCAGCGCCGCGGGCGCGTCGGCCAGCCCGATGACGCCGGTGACCAGCTCGCCGGGGCGCAGCACCCCGGCGGTGACCAGCCGCAGCAGCTCGGGATAGGCGTGGGCGGGCATCCCGTGGCTGCCCCGCAACTCCAGCTCGTGGGCGATCACCAGGTCCATCGGCAGCGCGGGCCGGCCCTGCGCGGCGGGCAACAGCCCGACCTGCACGTGCCGGCCGCGCCGGCGCAGGCCCTCGATCGAGGCGACGCAGGTGGCGTGACTGCCCAGCGCGTCGAGCGAGAGGTGGGCGCCGCCGCCGGTCGCGTCCCGGACCGCGGCGGCCACCTCGCCGGGTCCGCCGAGCGCCGACCCGTCCAGGCAGACCGCGGCGCCGCTGCGCCGGGCCAGCGCCAGCGCGGCGGGCGTGACGTCCACGGCCACCACCCGGGCGCCGCTCGCCGCCGCGATCATCACGGCGGACAGGCCCACCCCGCCGCACCCGTGTACGGCCACCCACTCGCCCGCGGCCACCCGGCCCTGGGCGACCACGGCCCGGAACGCGGTGGCGAACCGGCAGCCGAGCGCGGCGGCGGTCCCGTCGTCCACCTCGTCCGGCAGCCGGACCAGGTTGACGTCGGCGTGCCGCACCGCCACGTACTCCGCGAACGAGCCCCAGCCGGTGAAGCCCGGCTGGGTCTGCCGCTCGCAGACCTGCTGGTCGCCGGCGAGGCAGGTGGGGCACCGCCCGCAGGCGCAGACGAACGGCGCGGTGACCCGGTCGCCCGGCCGCCAGCCGCGTACGTCGGCGCCGACCGCGGCGACGACACCGGCGAACTCGTGCCCGGGCACGTGCGGGAGCCGGATGTCCGGGTCGTGGCCCTGCCAGCCGTGCCAGTCGCTGCGGCACAGCCCGGTCGCGCCGACCCGGACGACCACCCCGTCGCGCGCCGGGACGGGGTCGGCCACTTCCCGCACCTCGGGCCACGCGTTGAACTCTTCGAACACCACCGCCCGCATCCCGCCATCCTCCCCGGCCCTGATGTGCGGAGGGCAAGGGGCAGGGCGCAAGTTGCGGGAAAGCGGCAGAAATATATTGATGCCGGCAAATCTTGACGCGTGTTCGTGTGGTGGCGCACGGTAAGGAAAGCGGCCGGTAGTGCAGGAGGCGGTCATGCGGTTGAATCCGTTCGCGGGAGCGTATCTCACCGATCCGGCCGGCGTCTGGGCCCGCCTACTGGCCGCCGACGGCGGCGTGCACCACGACGACGAACTCGGATTGTGGCTGATCACCCGGCACGCCGACGTCCGGCGGGCGCTGGCCGACGCGCGGACGTTCGGCAACGCGCTCACGCTCGCCCCGGTGTACGACATCTGCCCCGAGGCGCTCGCCCTGGTCGCCGGCATCGACGCGCCACCCACCACCGCCGCGGCCGACCCGCCGGTGCACCCCCGCACCCGCCGGGCGCTGCGGGTCACGTTCGCCAACACCCCGGAACGGGTGGAGCAGCGCTACGGCCGGATCGTGCGTCGCCGGGTGGACGAGCTGGTGGCGCGGCTGGCCACCCGGGTCGGCGACGAGGTCGACCTGGTCCCGGCGTTCACCGCCGAGCTGCCGCTGCTGGTGCTGCTCGACATCCTCGGCGTGCCGGCGTGCGACGTGCCGCGCATCCGGGCCTGGGCGGACGGGCAGATCGCCCTGATCTGGGGCAGCCCCGACCCGGCCGAGCAGGTCCGGCTGGCCGGCGGGCTGCTGGAGTTCTGGCACTACTGCCAGGACCTGGTGCGGCGCCGGCTGGACGGCGGCGGTGACGACTACGTCGCCGAGCTGCTGGCGTACCGGGGCGGCGACGACGAGGTGCTGACCGTCGCCGAGGCGTCGAGCATCGTGTTCAACCTGCTGGTGGCCGGGCACGAGACCACGGCCGGGCTGCTCGCCCACGCGGTGGACCGGGCGCTGTCCGAGCCGGGCCGGTGGCGCTCGCTCGCCGAGCGCCCGGAGCGGGTCCCGGCGTTCGTCACCGAGACGCTGCGCTTCGCGCCCGCCATCGACGGCTGGCTGCGGGTCACCAACCACCCGGTCACGCTGGGCGGCGTGGCCATCCCGGCCGGGGCGCGCTGCCTGTTGCTGATCGGCGCCGCCAACCGCGACCCGGCGGTGTTCGGCCACCCGGACCGGTTCGACCCGGACCGGCCGGACGCGCACGACCACCTCTCCTTCGGTCACGGCCCGCATTTCTGCATCGGCGCGGCGCTGGCCCGGCTGGAGGCGGGCACCGCGCTCACCCGTCTCGCCGCGGCCCTGCCGGACCTGAGGCCGGCCCCGGGGCATCCCCGCGTCTTCCGGCCCAACCTGGCGTTCCGCGCGCACCGCGGGCTGCCGGTGACCGTCGCGCCGCCGGTGCCGACCGACCGCCGTCCGGTCGCGCGGCCGGTGGCGTGACCGGGCGGCGTCGGCGGACACGCAGCGCAGTCACGTCTTCACACCCGTACGCCGGTGGGTTAAGAATGACCCCCTGCGAACGCCCAGTCATCGCCCGTCCTCGATCTGCTGCCGATGCCGGTCCGGCGTCGCGAAGGTGAGCACATGGATCGCACGCCCGCGTCGAGCGCCGCTCCCTCCGCCGCCAGCCGCCAGTTCCGTGCCGAGCTGCGCCGCTGGCGGACCCGGCGTGGCCTGACCCAGCGGGCGCTGGCCGAGCGGGTGCGGTTCAGCCGGGAGACGGTCGCCGCGGTCGAGTCCGGCCGGCGGTTCGGCAGCCAGGAGTTCGCCGTCCGGTGCGACGAGGTGCTCGCCACCGGCGGGCGGCTCGCCGAGCTGTGGCCGCAGGTCGCCGTCGAGCAGTTGGCGGCGGACGGCCGGCGGGGGCCCCGGCTCGGCGAGGTGGACCCGTCCGGCCCACCGGCCGCGCGGCGCGATCCGCGCGATCCGCAGGCGGTGGTGGCGGCGATCGACGAGCTGCGGGAACTGATCGGTCAGGTGCTCGGACAGCCCGAACCGGAGGGCCCGCCGCCGTCGGCGGCCAACCGGCACTGACCGGGTCGATGCCCTGGTCCGGGTGTGCCGTCGGCGTCGCCGGCTCTGGGTACAGATGCTGGTACGGCCTGTTTGTACCACGGTCGGGTCTGGCCTCGGCGCGCGGCTTCCGGCGGAATGAGACGTGCAATCCGCAAGTGCAGATAGAAGTTTGCCGATCAGCGCGGGGAGTCAGCAGTGGCGTCGAGCACGAGGTCCCACGCGGCCCGACCCTACCCGCCCCGCCGCCGTCGGTGGCGCATCGGCGGCCGGATGCGCCTCATCGTGGCGGCCCCGCTCGTCGCCGTGATGGGTTTCGCCGGCCTGGCACTGACCGAGAGTGCCCGACAGACCGCCCGCGCCAGCGATCTCGGCCAGCTCGCCCAGCTCGGCGCCGAGGCGGGTGGCCTGGCCCACCGGTTGCAGTACGAACGGATCGTCGCCGCCGACCTGCTCACCCGGGGCGCCCCCGACCAGCAGGACGCGTTCGCCGACGCCACCACCGCCACCGACGCGGCGGTCGCCGGATACCGCCGGCAGCGGGCCCGGGTGCCCGCCGGCGCCGCCGCCGAGCAGGCCGTCCTGCCGCGGATCGACGCGGCGCTGGCCAACCTCGCCCCGCTGCGCGCGCAGGTCCGCACCGCCGAACGCGCCTCGGTCTCGGCGATGACGTTCAGCTACCGCATCGTCATCGCCGACCTGCTCGGCCTCCGGGAGAGCGTCACGCTCGGCGTGGTCGAGCCGCGGATCGCGGACGGCATCCGCGCCTCCGCCGCGTTGTCCAAAGTGGCCGAGGCGGTCGGTCAGCAGCAGGTGGCCGTGCTGCGCGCGGTCACCGCCGGCCAGGTGACGCCCGCGCTCCAGCAGGACATCACCGCCGCCCGGACCGGCGTCACCGAGGCGTCGCTGGCCTTCCAGGCGCTCGCCCGGCCGGCCTGGCAGGGCTGGTGGGAGCAGGCCGGCAGCGGCGAGAACGCGCTGCGGCTGCAACGGCTCCTCGACCAGGTGGCCCGGACGGCGGCGGGCGACCGCCTGGAACTGGACCTCGGCACCTGGCTCACCGCCACCCAGCAGTGGGCGGTCCGCCTGGCCGAGCTGCGCCTGCGGGTCGACGGGGCGGTGCTCGACGACATCCGGGCCGCGCACGCGGACCAACGTCGCCGGACCGTGGTGGAGGCGGCGGCGGCCCTGCTCGCCCTGCTGCTGACCGCGCTGGTCACCTGGGCGGTGGCCCGCCAGATCACCCGGCGGCTGCGCCGGCTGCGGGACGCGGCCAACGCGGTCGCGTTCGAGCGGCTGCCCCAGGTGGTGGCCCGGCTCCAGGAGCCGGACAGCGCCTCGGTCGACCCGGACGACCTGGCCCGTCGCCAGGCCGTCGACGCGCTGGAGGTCTCCGGCGACGACGAGATCGGGGAGGTCGGGCAGGCGTTCAACGCGGTGCACCGGGCCGCCGTGCGGACCGCCGCGGAGCAGGCCGTGATGCGGGCCAACACGGCGGAGATCTTCATCCACCTGAGCCGGCGGGAACAGCGCCTGGTCGACGCCGTGCTGGCCCAGGTGGACCGCGTCGAGCGGGACGAGACCGACCCGGACCGGCTGCACCAGCTCTACGCGCTGGACAACCTCGCCACCCGGATGGGCCGGATCAACGCCAGCCTGCTCGTGCTGGGCGGGGTGGGCGTCGGTCGGGTCCGCCACCACGACGTGCCGCTGCCGCAGGTGCTCCAGGCCGCGCAGAGCCAGATCGAGCACTACGCCCGCATCCGTCTCGGCCTGGTCGACGGCGACGTCGCGGTGGCCGCCGAGTCGGTCGACGAGGTGGTGCACCTGCTGGCCGAGCTGATGGAGAACGCCACCGGCTACTCGCCGCCGGCGACCGAGGCGTGGGTGACCGGCCGGAGCCTCGGCGACCGGGTGATCGTGCAGATCAGCGACGAGGGCGTCGGCCTGCCCCCGCTCCGGCGGCAGCAGCTCAACGACCTGCTCGCCCAGCCGCCCGCCATCGACGTGGCCACCGTGCGGGCGATGGGACTGGTCGTGGTGGGGCAGCTCGCCACCCGGCTGGGCGCCGCCGTGCAGCTCCGGTCCGGGCCGCGGCGCGGCACCATCGCCGAGGTGGCCCTGCCGGCCGCGCTGCTCCGGCCGCTGCCGCCCGAGGAGTTCCTGCTCACCCCCGAGCGACCGTCCCGCCGGGCGGCCCGCGCCACGGTTGCGTCCCCGGTCGTGCCGGCCACCGTCGTGCCCGCCGGCGCGCGGCCCGCTGTGGCGCCCGCCGGCGCGCGGCCCGCCCCGCAGCCCTGGGCCGGTGGCCCGGCCGCCGACCGGGCGCTTCCGGTCGCTCCGGTGTTCCAGCCGGCGTC
Source organism: Micromonospora sp. NPDC049240 (assembly GCF_040647835.1). Taxonomy (NCBI): domain Bacteria; kingdom Bacillati; phylum Actinomycetota; class Actinomycetes; order Micromonosporales; family Micromonosporaceae; genus Micromonospora; species Micromonospora sp. NPDC049240. The sequence continues at coordinate 55,776 of NZ_JBEZCX010000017.1, read as the reverse complement.
GTCGGCCGCCGCCGACGCCCCCACCGAGGAGCTGATCATCTTCGACCAGGTCAACCACTGGTTCCAGGCCGACCGGCCGGGCGACGCCGCGTCCTGGGCCGGCCCGGCGGACGACGCCTGGCGCACCGCGGCGCGCGCCGACGAGCCCCGGGTCGCCGGCACCACCACGTCCGGGCTGCCGCGCCGGCAGCCGCAGGAGCACCTGGTGCCCGGCGGTGTCCCGGCGCCCCGGCAGGCCACCGAGCACCGGGACCCGGCGCGGGTGGCCACCGCCATGGCGGCGTACGCCCGCGGGGTCGCCGGCCGCCGGACCAACCTGATCACCAACTGACCCGACAGGGAGTGCACGTGACCGACCACCAGGATCTCGGCTGGCTGCTGGACGCGTTCGCCGAGCGCGCCGCCGAGGTCACCCACGCGATCGCCATCTCCAGCGACGGTCTGATGGTGGCCGCCACCCGCGGCCTCCCGCCGGACCGGGCCGACCAGTTGGCGGCCACCGGCAGCGGGCTGGTCAGCCTGCTGCGCGGCGCGGCGGCGTTCTTCGACGCCGGCGCGGTGATCTCCAACGTCACCCAGCTGGAGGGCGGCTTCATGTTCTCCATGGCGTTCAACGACGGCGCCTCCCTGCTCGTGCTCGCCGATCCGCGGTGCGACGTCGGCAAGGTCTCCTACGAGATGGCCGAGTTGGCGAACCGCATCGGCGACGCGCTCACCCCCGCGGCCCGGGCGGCCCTGAGCCGCAGCCGCTGACCGCCGGCGTCCCGCCGGACTCCGCACCCCTGACACCAGGAGAGACACCATGTCCCTGAACCTGACCCGGCGCAGCCGTGCCCGCACCGCGGCGCTGCTCGCGCTCGTCCTGCTCGCGGCGCCCGCCTGCGCCGACGACGGCCCGGCCGCCGGTCCCGGCGGCACCGTCAAGATCGGCCTGCTCGCGTCGCTCTCCGGCACCTACCAGTCGGTCGGCAAGGACATCCGCGACGGCTTCCAGCTCTACCTGTCCGCCCACGACGGCAAGCTCGGCGGGCGGACGGTCGAGGTGGTCGTCGCCGACGAGGGCAACGGCGCGGCCACCGCCGTGCCCGCCGCCACCAAGCTGCTCAAACAGGACCGGGTGGTGGCGCTCACCGGCATCGTCGGCGGCGGCTCGGTGGCCGCGGTCCAACCGCTGCTCACCGAGACGAAGGTGCCGTTCGTCGGCTCCAACGGGCGGCCGGAACTCAAGGACGTGTCCCGGGTCTGGCACACCTCCTACCTCTCCGACGAGCCCGGCGAGGCGATCGCGGCGCACGTGCGCGAGGACGTCAAGGGCAGCGTCTACGCGATCGGCCCGGACTACCAGGGCGGCTGGGACGAGCTGCGGGGCTTCACCGAGGCGTACGCCAAGGCCGGCGGGAAGCTGGCCAACCCGGACGGCAAGACCACGTTCACGCCATTCCCGGCGACCACCAACTTCACCCCGTACTTCGCCCGGATCAAGGCGTCCGGCGCGGACGCGGTCTACACGTTCTACGCCGGCAGCGCCGCCATCGACTTCGTCAAGCAGTACGCCCGCTCGGAGATCAGGGACGTACCGCTCTACGCCGCCGGCTTCCTGACCGAGGGCGGTGTGCTCGACGCGCAGGGCGACGCGGCGCGGGACATCTACTCGGTGCTGAACTACTCACCGGACCTCGACAACGCGGAGAACCGGGCCTTCGTGGCCGCCTGGAAGGCCGAGCACGACGGCTCCCCGACGACGTACGCGATGGCCTCCTACGACGCGGCGGCGGTGCTGGACCGGGCGATCGCGGCGGCCGGCGACGACGCCACCCCGGACCGGATCAACGCGGCCATCGGTCAGCTCGGGCAGATCGCCAGCCCGCGCGGCACCTGGCAGTTCTCGCCGACCACCCACGCCCCGGTGCAGAAGTGGTACCTGCGTCAGGTCCGCCCGGACGGGCGGGCGCTGTCCAACACCGTGGTCGGCGACCTCGCCACCGTGGGCGGCTGAGACGTGCCGGTCGACCCGTACGTCGTCCCGGCCGTGGACGGGGTCGCCTACGGGCTGCTGGTGTTCGTCGCCGCGTCCGGGCTGGTGCTCTGCTTCGGCGTGGCCGGCATCCTGAACCTGGCCCACGGCACGCTGTTCGCGATCGGCGGCTACACCGCCGCCGCGCTGCTGGACGGTGGCTGGGCCAGCCTGGCGCTCGCGCTGGCGGTCGGCGTGCTCGCCGCCACCGCCGCCGGCGCGCTGGTCGCGGTGCTGCTCACCCGCGTCGCGGCGGCCGGGCACCTCACCCAGGCGCTCGTCACCTTCGGCGTCGCGCTGGCCGGCGGCAGCCTGCTGGTGGCCGCGTTCGGCCCGGACGACCCGCCGGTCCGGGTACCGGCCGCGCTGGACGGGTCGGTGGCGGTGGCGGGGCACCGCTACGCCGCGTACCGGCTGGTCTTCATCCTGGTGGCCGCGTTGCTCGCCGGCCTGCTGCACCTGGGGGTGCGTCGCACCCGGGCCGGCATGCTGGTGCGGGCCGCGGTCGACGACGCCGAGATGGTCGCCACGCTCGGGGTGAGCCCGGCCGTGGTGCGGGTCGGCGTGCTGGCCGCGGCCGGTGCGCTGGCCGGGGCCGCGGGCGTGCTCGGCGCGCCGATCATCGGTCCGGGGCCGGGCACCGCCGACGCGGTGCTGCTGCTCTCCCTGGTCGTGGTGGTGCTCGGTGGCCTCGGCTCGATGACCGGCACGCTGCTCGCGGCGCTGGCGGTCGGGCAGATCCAGACGCTCGGCGTGGCGCTCGTCCCGTCGGCCGCCCCGTTCCTGCTCTTCGCCGCCATGGCGGTGGTGCTCGCGGTCCGGGCGCGCGGCCTGGCCACCGCCCGGAGGGCGACATGAGGGACCGGGCCGTGCGGGCGCTGCGGGTGACCACGTGGTCCGGGCGGCGCGCGGTGGACGACGTGCGGGAGCGGGCCGTCCGGCTGCTGCGTGTGACCGTTGCCGCGGCGGTGCTTGTCGGCCTGGTCGCCGCGCCCTGGACGGTGGACGACTACACCGTGGCGTTGCTGGCCCGCACGCTGGCGTTGGGCCTGGTCGCGGTGAGCGTCGCGCTGCTGACCGGCGTCGCCGGGCTGCCCACGCTCGGCCAGACCGCGCCCTACGCGGCCGGCGCGTACGCCGGCGCGGTGGTCGGCAACCAGCTCTCCGACGTCGGGCCGGTGCACCTGCTCGTCGCGGCCGGGGCGGGGGCGGCGCTGGCCGTGGTGGCGCTGCCGCTGGTGCTCCCGGCCCGCGGGGTGGTGCTCCTGATGATCACGCTGGCGGTCGGTGAGCTGGCGGTGGTCCTCGCCGGCCGGTGGACGTCGGTGACCGGCGGCACGGACGGTCTCGCCGGCATCGCCGCGACCCGGCCGCTGTGGGGGCTGCCGGTGCTGGCCACCGACCGGGCCCGCTACCTCTACACGCTGGTGGTGGTGGCGGTGCTGGCCGGCCTGGTGCTGCTGGTGCTGCGCGGCCGGGTCGGGCTGCTGCTGCGGGCCGGCCGGGACGACGAGGCGCGGCTGCGGGCCAGCGGGCACCGGGTGGCGGCGCACGTGGCCGGTGTCCACGTCGCCGCCGGCGCGATCGCCGGCGCCGCCGGCTCGCTGCTGGTCACCGCGCAGCAGTACGTCTCGCCGGCCGACTTCGGGTTCGACACCTCCGCGCTGCTGCTGCTCGGCGTGGTCGTCGGCGGGACCGCCTCGGTCGGTGGCGCGCTGGTCGGCGGCGTGCTTGTGGTCGCCGCCCGGGACTGGCTGTTCGGCGCGTTGCCCGGGCAGGCGCCGCTGGTGCTGGGCCTGGCCTTCGTCGTGGTCGCGCACCTGCTGCCCACCGCCCGCCGCACCCGCCGGGCCGGGCGTGCACGGCCGCCGTCCGCCCCGGACGACGCGCGTCCCGGCGACGTCCGCCGGCCACCCGCGGTGACCGGGGTACGCGCATGACGCCGCTGCTCACCGCCGAGGCGGTCACCGTGCGGTACGGGTCGCTGACCGCGCTGGACGGCGTCGACCTGCGGCTGCCGCTCGGGCAGCGGCACGCGCTGATCGGGCCGAACGGCGCGGGCAAGACCACGCTGCTCGACGTGGTGGCCGGCGCCACCCGGCCGGCCGCCGGCCGGATCAGGCTGGGCGGGCACGACGTCACCCGGCTCGGGCCGGCCGCCCGGGCCCGGCGCGGCCTCGGCCGGATCCACCAGCGTCCCGCCGTCTGGGGTTCGCTTACCGCCCGGGAGAACGTGCTGGTCGCCGCGCTGCCCCGGCGGGCCGGCCGGTGGCAGCCGGCGGCGCGGCGGCGGGCGGCCGGACGCACCGCGGACGCGCTGCTGGACCGGGTCGGCCTCGGCGACCTCGCCGCGACGCCGGCCGGGCAGTTCGCCCACGGGCAGCGCCGGCAACTGGAGATCGCGGTGGCGCTGGCCGGGCGGCCCCGGCTGCTGCTGCTCGACGAGCCGGCCGCCGGGCTGTCCGCGGCGGAGGTCGGCTGGCTGGCGGAGTTCCTGCGCGGGCTGCCCCGCGCGGTCGCGGTGCTGCTGGTCGAGCACCGGCTGGACCTGGTCTACGCGCTCTGCGACACGGTGACCGTGCTGCGCGACGGCCGGACGCTCGCCACCGGGTCGCCCGCCGAGATCCGCGCGTCCGGCCCGGTCCGGGAGGCGTACGCGGAGGGAGTGACGTGATGCTGCGCATCGACCGGCTCTGCGCCGGCTACGCCGGTGGCACCGTGCTGCACGAGGTGAGCCTCGACGTGCGGCCCGGCACGGTGCAGGTGGTGGTGGGCCGCAACGGCGCCGGCAAGAGCACGCTCGTGCACTGCGTGGCCGGCCTGGTCCGGCCGCACGCCGGGCGGGTCGAGCTGGGCGGCGTACCGGTCACCGGACGGCAGCCGCACCGGATCGCCCGCGCCGGGGTGGGACTGGTGCCGCAGGGCCGGCGGGTCTTCTCCCGGCTGACCGTGGCCGAGCACCTGGTCCTGGCCGCCGCGCCGTGGCGGGCGGCGACGCCGGGCGGCGAGGGCTGGACGGTCGCCCGGGTGCTGGAGCTGCTGCCCCGGCTCGCCGACCGGCTGCGGCACCGCGGCGACCAGCTCTCCGGCGGTGAACAGCAGATGCTGGCGATCGCCCGGGCGCTGCTCGGCCAGCCCCGCGTGCTGCTGCTCGACGAGCCCTGCGAAGGGCTCGCACCGGACCTGGCGCTGCGGGTCCGCCACCTGGTCCGGTCGCTGGCCGGGGCCGGGCTGACCGTGCTGCTGGTGGAGCAGCAGATCCGGCACGCGGTCGAGGTCGCCGACCGGGTCGCGGTGCTGGAGTACGGCCGGGTGGTCTACGACCGGCCGGCCGACGAGGCCCGGGCCGACCCGGGCGCGGTGGCGGCGCTGCTCAGCGTCGCCGCGGTCGCGGAGCCACCGGCTCCCCGGCCCCGGCCCGGGCTGCCCACGCCCTCGGGCCCGTGAACCGACCGACCACGAACACAGGAACGAGGAACGATGCCGACCGACGTCCCCGAGACCGAGTCCGCCCCCGGGAGCGACTACGCCTTCGACACCGGCGCCGCCGACGCGGTGCCCCAACTGCACGCGCTCGAAGCCTTCCTCGACCCGATCACCACCGGCCGGCTCGCCGCGCCGCTGCTCGCCCCCGGTGTCCGGTGCTGGGAGGTCGGCGCCGGCGGCGGCTCGGTGGCCCGCGCCATGGCCGCCGCCGTCGGCCCGAGCGGCCGGGTGCTCGCCACCGACCTCGACCTGACGCATCTGCGGCCGGCCGGCAACCTCGACGTCCGCCGGCACGACGTGCGCCGGGAGCCGCCGCCGGGGGACGGGTTCGACGTGATCCACGCCCGGCTGGTGCTGCTGCACCTGCCGGAGCGGCGCCGGGTCCTGCGCACGCTGGCCGGCGCGCTCGCCCCGGGCGGGTGGCTGGTGGTCGAGGAGTTCGACTGCACCGCGCCGCTGCGGGTGCTCACCGCGCCGAGCGACGACGCGGCGAAACTCTTCGCCCAGGTCACGGACGCGATGCTGAGCATCCTTCAGAGCCACGGCGCGGACCTGGCCTGGGCGCAGGACGTGCACGCCGAACTGGCCGCCGCCGGCCTGGTCGACGTCGACACCGTCAGCCACGCGCAGAGCTGGGCGGGCGGCTCGCTCGGCATCTCGCTGTACGGCACGAACTCCCGTCAGCTCGAGCCGGAACTGCTCGACGCCGGGCTGTCGCCGGGCCAGCTCGACGCGTTCCGCCGGCTCCTGCGCGACCCCGGGTTCGCCGCGATGTCGTACCAGTTCGTGTCGACCCGGGGCCGGCGTCGGGGTCCGGTGCGGCGGTGACGCGCGGGCCTCGGCGTAGTGGACCCCCGCCGAGGCCCGCGCCACCCGGTCTGGTGGTGCGGGTCGGCCAGGGCGGGTGCTTGGATGGACGGCATGCCCAACCCCGCGATCCTCACCGTCGACGACGACCCGGCCGTCTCGCGGGCGGTCGCCCGCGACATCCGGCGTCGCTACGGCGACCGCTACCGGGTGGTCCGGGCCGACTCCGCCGAGGCGGCTCTGGACGCGCTGCGCGAGTTGAAGTTGCGCGGCGAGCAGGTGGCGGTGCTGCTCGCCGACTACCGGATGCCGCAGATGAACGGCATCGAGTTCCTCGAGGCGGCGATGGACCTCTTCCCCGCCGCGCGCCGGGTCCTGCTCACCGCGTACGCCGACACCGACGCCGCGATCAACGCGATCAACGTGGTGGACCTCGACCACTACCTGCTCAAGCCGTGGCACCCGCCGGAGGAGAAGCTCTACCCGGTGCTGGACCAGCTCCTGGCGGCGTGGACCGCGGAGGGCGCCACGACCACGCCCGAGCTGCGCGTGGTCGGGCACCGCTGGTCGGCGCCGTCGTTCACGGCGCGTGACTTCCTGGCCCGCAACCTGGTGCCGTTCCGCTGGGTGCTCGCCGACGAGCCGGAGGGCGCCGGGCTGCTCAGCGCCGCGGGCGTGACCGCTGACGACGTACCCCTGGTGGTGACCGCGGACGGCACGTCGCTGGTGCGGCCGACGACGGCCGACCTGGCCGCGCGGGTCGGCCTCGCCACCACGCCGGCCGCCGAGTTCTACGACCTGGTGGTGGTCGGCGCCGGCCCGGCCGGGCTGGGCGCGGCGGTCTACGGCGCCTCGGAGGGGTTGCGGACCGTGCTGATCGAGCGGCGGGCGACCGGCGGGCAGGCCGGGCAGAGCAGCCGGATCGAGAACTACCTCGGCTTCCCGGACGGCGTCTCCGGCGCCCAGCTCACCGACCGGGCCCGCCGGCAGGCGCTGCGGTTCGGCGCGGAGCTGCTCAGCGCGCGCGAGGTGGTGTCGCTGGAGAACGCGGGCGGCGCGCGGGTGCTGCGGTTCAGCGACGGCAGCAGCGTCGCCGCGCACACCGTGGTGCTGGCCACCGGCGTCTCCTACCGGATGCTGCCGGCACCCGGGCTGGCCGAGCTGACCGGGCGCGGCTGCTTCTACGGCTCGGTGGCGAGTGAGGCGCCGAGCTGCGCCGGGGAGGACGTCTACATCGTCGGTGGCGCGAACTCGGCCGGCCAGGCCGCGGTGCACTTCTCCCGGTACGCCCGCCGGGTGCACCTGCTCATCCGCGGCGACGACCTGTCCCGGTCGATGTCCAGCTACCTGATCGACCAGATCGCCCGGATCGACGCCATCGAGGTGCACCCGTGCACCGAGGTCGTCGGCGGCGCCGGTCAGGAGCACCTGGAGCGGGTGACGCTGCGGGACATGCGCACCGGCGAGACCCGGGACGCGGACACCTCGTGGCTGTTCGTCTTCATCGGCGCGGAGCCGCACACCGACTGGCTCGACGGCGCGGTGGTCCGGGACCGTCGGGGCTTCGTGCTGACCGGGCCGGACCTCACCCGGGGCGGCCACCGGCCGGCCGGCTGGTCCCTGCCGCGCGACCCCTACCACCTGGAGTCCAGCATGCCGGGCGTGTTCGCCGCCGGGGACGTGCGGGCCGACTCGGTGAAGCGCGTCGCGTCGGCGGTGGGGGAGGGCGCGATGGCGGTCTCACTGGTGCACCGGTACCTGGAGGCGCAATGAGTGCTGATCGGCTCACCACCGACGAGCTTCGCGGGCTGTTCCTGTTCGAGTCGCTGACCCAGGAGCAGCTCGCCCACCTGGCCGAGCACGGCCGGGTGGAGCGGCGTCGCGCCGGCGAGGCGGTCTACGTCGAGGGCGAGCCGGCGAGCTGCTTCTACGTGCTGCTGGACGGCACCGTGGCGATGCACCAGCGGGTCCAGGGCGACGAGGTGGAGGTGAGCCGCACCAGCCAGCGCGGCGTCTACGGCGGCGCCATGCAGGCGTACGTCGGCGACCCGGCCGAGCAGCGCTACCGCAACAGCCTGCGCGCGGTCACCGACTGCGCGGTGTTCGCGCTGCCCGCGGCGATCATCGCGGACGCCATGCGTGGCTGGTTCCCGATGGCCACCCACCTGCTGGAGGGGCTGTTCATCGGGATGCGCAACACGCAGACCATCGTCGGCGAGCGGGAACGGCTGCTGGCGCTGGGCGCGCTCTCCGCCGGGCTCACCCACGAGCTGAACAATCCGGCGGCGGCGGCGGTCCGGGCCACGTCGGCGCTGCGCGGCCGGGTGGCCAAGATGCGGCACAAGCTCGCCATGATCGCCGACGGTCGGCTCGACGGGCGGCGCCTGCACGACCTGGTCGCGTTGCAGGAGGAAGCGGTGAAGCGGGCCGCCGCCGCTCCCACGCTGTCGCCGCTGGCGGCCAGCGACGCCGAGGACGAGCTGGCCGACTGGCTCGACGAGCACGGCGTACGCGGGGCCTGGGAGCTGGCCCCGACACTGGTGGCCGGCGGGCTCGACACCGGCTGGCTGGCCCAGGTCGACGCCGCGGTCGGCGGCGACGACCTGGAGTCGGCGGTGCACTGGATCACCTACACCATCGACACCGAGCTGCTGATGGGCGAGATCGACGACGCGGTCACCCGGGTGTCCGGGCTGGTCGGCGCCGCGAAGCAGTATTCCCAGCTCGACCGCGCGCCCTTCCAGACGGTGGACGTGCACGAGCTGCTCGACGCCACGCTGGTGATGCTCCAGGCGAAGATCCCGGCGGGTGTCCGGGTGGTCCGGGAGTACGACCGGAGTCTGCCCACGGTGTCGGCGTACGCGGCCGAACTCAACCAGGTCTGGACGAACCTCATCGACAACGCGCTGGGCGCGATGGCCGGCGACGGCACGTTGACGGTGCGCACCGGCCGCACCGACGACCGGCTGACCGTGGAGATCGCCGACACCGGTCCGGGTATCCCGCCGGCGGTCCGGCCGCGCATCTTCGAGCCGTTCTTCACCACCAAGGCGGTCGGCGAGGGCACCGGTCTCGGGTTGGACATCTCGTACCGGATCGTGGTCAACAAGCACCACGGCGACATCCGGGTCCGGTCGGAGCCCGGCGACACCCGGTTCACGGTGCTGCTGCCGCTCACGCCGGCCTGACCGGGCGCGGGTAGAGGGCCGGCCGATGCCGGCCGGGCGGCCCGCGACGGCGGTCAGAACAGCGTGGCCGGGCCGACCGGGGCCGGCTCGGGCGGCGGCGCCAGCTCGGGCAGGCGGGCGCGCACCTGGTCGTGGAAGCGCCGGGCCAGCTCGGGGGCGTCCGCGTTGTCCGGCGTGTGCACGAACACGGTCGGCGAGCGGCCCTCGCGCAGCCAGCCGACGACCACGTCCAGCCACGGCTGCCAGCCCTCGACCGTCGCGGCCGGGTCGTCCCGGCCGAGGTAGCGCACCACCGGCCGGTCGGTCAGCGCCCCGGTGCGTCTCGGCAGGCGCGGCTTGCGCGTCCACGCCTCCCGCTCCGCGTCGCTGGTCGGCGGCGTCCGGAAGAACGCGGTGGTGTCGAACGGGACCCACTCCGCGTCGGCCCGGCCGAGCATCCGCTCCAGCAGCCGGATTGCGTCGGCGTCGGTGAAGAAGGCGGGGTGTCGGACCTCGACCGCGTAGCGGTGGGTGGCGGGCAGGGTACGCAGGAACCGGTCGAGGTCGGGCACGTCGGTCGGGCCGAACGAGCCGGGCAGCTGCACCCAGAGCATGTGCGCCCGTGGGCCGAGCGGTTCCATCGCGTCCAGGAACGCCCGGAGCTCGGCCTCGCCACCGGTGAGGCGGCGCTCGTGCGTGACCACCTTGGGCAGCTTCGCCAGGAAGCGGAACTCCGGGTCGGTCTGTTCCGCCCAGGACGCCACCGTGTCCCGGGCCGGGGTGGCGTAGAACGTGGTGTTGCCCTCGACCGCGTCGCACCAGCCGGCGTACGCGCGCAGCCGCTCACCGGCCGGCAGCGGGTGCGGCAGGAACCGGCCTGCCCAGGACCGGTGCGTCCACATGGCGCACCCGACGTGCAGCCGCATCCGGTCTCCTCCCGCACGGCGTCGGGCGGGACCGCCCGAACCGCGCCCACCGTATCCGGCTCCCGTCGACGGGTCGGATCGGGCCGCGCCTCGCCCCCGGTCACGGTGCGTGACCTCGCCGAAGGAACAATCAGGTGTGAGGGGGTATACCTCAGCGTCATAATTATGACGCTGAGGTATACCGCGTCAGACGTCCCACTGCCGCCGGCTCCGACACGCCGGGAACAGCCCGGGGCGCCGACTCGCAGCCGCGGGTCAGAGCGCGGCGGTGCGTGTCACGGCCGCTCCACCCGCGTCGGGTCGCCGCGGACCAGCTCGTCGTGGGTCCGCCAGCGGGCCGTCGCGCCGTCGCGCCGGGCGGCCCCGTCGTCCTCGGCGACCCGCCGGCGCAGCAGCTCGACCGCGATCCGGCGGTTGAGGTGCAGGTGCCGTTCGGTGTCCACCACCACGGTCCGGCCGGAGGGCCGGTGGGTGGCCCGGACGGCCGTGCTGGCCTTGTTCCGGTGCTGCCCGCCGGGTCCGCCGGTGCGGCAGGGCACGAACGCGACGTCGCTCTCGTGGAACGGCGTGGCCTCGGCGTCGGCCCGGTACGGGCGGGCGGTGACGAACCAGTTCTTGCGCCCGTGACCCGGCCGGTAGGGGCTGGGCGCCTGCCAGCAGAGCGTGCCGGTCCAGCCGGCGGCGAACTCCTCCGCGCCGGGACCGGTGATCCGCAGCCGCACCGACCGCCAGGTGCCCGGCCGGTCACCCGGCACGCTCTCCACCCGGGTCGTGCCCAGGCGGTGCCGGGCGGCGTCGGCCTCCAGGCGGGACAACAGCCGGGCCAGCGCCCACGCGCACTCCGCCGGGCCACGCCCGGCGGACAGGAACAGGTCCGTCACCGCCGCCCCCGGCGGCGACCCGGCGCGACATCAGGCGTCTTGTAGGTGACCAGGGGCACCGTGGTGGTGACCGGCGTGGCCAGACGGTGCGCCACCAGGTCGCCGATCACCTGCTCGATCCGCTTGTACGCGGTGGGCGCCTCCTCGAACAGCAGTTGCCGGTCGCCGCACACCACGATCGAGCCGACCGGCGTGCGGCGTAGCTCCTCGACGGTGTGCTTGGCCTTCCCCCGGCGCAGCGCGTCGGCGCGGGACATCTTCCGGCCGGCGCCGTGCGCCACCGAGTGGTTGGCGTCCGCGTCGGCATGCGCGGCCACCAGGTAGGACGGGGTGCCCCGGGTGCCGGCGACCAGCACGTCCCGTCCGTCGCCCGGGGCCGCGCCCTTGCGGTGCAGGTAGTGCCCGTCACGGAGCTCCACCAGGTTGTGGCACTGGTCGACGACCGGCTCGGTGGGCTCGGCGCCCAGCGCGTACGCGACCCGGGCGGCCAGCAGTCGCCGGTTGAGCGAGCCCCACCGGACGGCGTCGTCGTGCCGGGCCAGGTAGGCGTCCGGCTCGGGCGTGGGGCCGGCGCCGTGCGCCTCGGTGTGCTCGCGCAGGATCCGTTCGCCCAGCCCGCGTGACCCGGAGTGCACCACCAGCACCAGGTCGCCGGTGGCCAGCCCGAGCCGCTCGGCGTGCTCCGGCGCGTCGAGCGCGCCGACGCGGGCCAGCTCGACGAAGTGGTTGCCCCGGCCGACCGTGCCGAGGCCGTCGAGGTGGCCGGCGGGCACGTCGCCGGTCAGCACCGACCAGGCCGGGTCGTCGGCGTCCCGCTCGGGGTGCAGCGCACGGTCCAGGTCGGGGAAGCGGGCGGCGAGCCGTTCCGGTACGGCCCGGCGCAGCGCGATCGGGAACACCGCGATGCCGCACCCGATGTCGGAGCCGACCAGGAACGGGTAGAGCACCGTCGAGGCCATGGCGGCGCCGATCGGGGCGCCCTTGCCGGGGTGCAGGTCGGGCATGGCGGCGACGTGCGTCATGCCGTCCAGCGCGGCGACCTGGTGGCACTGGTCGAGTGCGGCGGACTCGATCCAACTGCCGGGGGAGGAGAAGACGGAGACGGAGGCAGGCACGGACCGACACCCTCCCGGACCCCGCCGCGCCCGGCAACCGACTTTCGTCGACATCGGGTCACCGGCTCCATAGACTCCGGTCGTTCTGGTACCACGAGTCCAGGGAGGACCCACGTGTCGAGCGAAACCCGACCGCACGCCGCCCCGCTGCTGGCCCGCCTCGCCGGGGTGACGGTGGCCGCCGTCGCACTGGTCGCCGGCTCCGCCGTCGCCGCGACCGCGGCCCCGGCCGCCGACCCCGCACCGACCAAGGGGCCGTGCGCGTACACGCCGACGCCGGACGAGCCGGCGGCCCGGCCGGTGCCGCTGCCGCCGGACCCGCGCCGTACGCCGGATCGGGGCACGGTTCGGGTCACGCTGCGCACCAACCAGGGGCCGATCGGGCTGACCCTCGACCGCGAGCAGGCGCCGTGCACCGTGCAGAGCTTCCTGCACCTGGCCCGGCACCGGTTCTACGACCGGACGCCCTGCCACCGGCTCACCGCGTACCCGACGTTGACGGTGCTCCAGTGCGGTGACCCGTCCGGCACCGGCGAGGGCGGTCCGGGTTACCGGTACCGCGACGAGCTGCCCACCGACCTGCCGCCCGCGCCGACCGACCCGACCGGCGTACGCCGCCTCTACGCCCGTGGCACGTTGGCCATGGCGAACGCCGGCCCGGACACCAACGGCAGCCAGTTCTTCCTGGTCCAGGCCGACTCGGCGCTGCGCCCGAACTACACCGTCTTCGGGCGGGTCGACGCGGCCGGACTGGCCACGCTGGACCGGATCGCGGCCGGCGGCATCGCCGCCACGCCGGAGGACCCGGCGCCGGTGGACGGCGCGCCCGCCCAGCCGGTGGAGATCTGCAAGGCCACCCGGGGCCGCTGACGACGCCGGCCCGGTGGGACGGCTGACGTCCCGCCGGGCCGCCGGGCGGCTGTCGTCGTCCCGTCGTCCCGCCCGGTAGCCTGCGGCGGTGACGCACGAGCGGGAGATCACCGAGCCGGTCGACCTGTGCCGCCCCGACGGGCGGTTGAACCCGGCGGCGGTCGGGTGGAGCCGCCGCCCGCTGCACCGGTCGAACCTGCGCGGCTGGGGTCGGGCCAAGCGGTGGGAACACTGGGGCGTGGTCACCCCGACGCACATCCTCGGCCTGGTCGCGTCCTCGCTGGACTATGCCGGCGTGCAGAGCCTCTACCTGCTCGACCGGCGGACCGGCCGGGAGACCGTCACCGAGGCGGTGGTCCCGTTCGCCCGGGGCGCGGTGTTGCCACCGGTCAGCGGCGCGGGGGCGGTCCGGGCCCGTGGTGGCGGACTGGTCATCGAGGTGGACCAGGGCCCCGACGGCAGCGCTGTCCGGGCCACCGCGCCCGGTGTCGAGGTCGACCTGACGGTGCCGCTGCCACCGGGGCACGAGTCGCTCGGCGTGGTGGTGCCGTGGAGCACCCGCCGGTTCCAGTACACGGTCAAGGACGTGGGCCGCCCGGTGCACGGCACGCTGCGGGTGGACGGCACCACGTACCCGGTGGGCGTGGGGTCGTTCGCGGCGCTGGATCACGGTCGCGGCAAGTGGCGGTACGCGGTGCGGTGGAACTGGGCGGCGGGCAGCGGGCCCGGCCGGGCGATCCAACTCGGCGGCACGTGGACCGACGGGACCGGCTCGACCGAGAACGCGGTCTTCGTCGACGGCCGGCTGCACAAGATCGGGGACGACCTCGCCTGGCGGTATGACCGGGCCGACTGGCTGCGGCCGTGGCGGATCACCGGCGACCGGGTGGACGTCACCTTCCATCCGTTCCACGAGCGGGTGGGGCGCACGAACCTGGTGGTGCTGGCCGGCGAGACCCATCAGTGCTTCGGGCACTTCACCGGCTGGGCCGCCACCGACGACGGTGCGCGGGTGGACCTCGACGGCCTGGTCGGCTGGGCCGAGGAGGCGCGTAACCGCTGGTGACACGCGTCCCCGCCGGGGCCGGCGGGGACGCGTGGCCGGGCGGTCAGGCCGGCAGTCGCCAGACCTGGTTGGCGCCGCCGAAGCAGTCCCAGATCTGCAACCGGGTGCCGTCGGCGGAGCTGTTGTCGGTGGCGTCCAGGCACCGGTTCGACACCGGGTTGCGCAGCGTGCCGTTGCTCTGCGCCTGCCAGACCTGCGCGCCGGTGCCGTTGCAGTCCCAGAGCTGGATCTTCGTGCCGTTCGCGGTGCCGGCGCTTGTCACGTCGAGGCACTTGCCCAGCGACCGCAGCGTGCCGTCGCCGCCCACGGTCCAACTCTGCGCGGCGGTGCCGTTGCAGGTGTAGAGCTGGATCGCGGTGCCGTTGGCGGTGCCGGCGGCGGCGACGTCGACGCACTTGCCGCCGATGCCGGTGATCGGCCCGGTACGCCCGGACGGCGGTGGCGTGGTGCCGCCGCCGGTGACCGTGTCGTAGATCGCGCTGACCAGCGACGTCGCGCCGGTGGTGTCCTGGGACAGCTCCCAGTTCATCATGCCGCCGGCGTTCGCCAGGGCCCACTGCGTCTTGCGCTTGACCGTCGGGATGCCGTTGTAGCACTGCTGCGCGCCGCCGGCCGTGGTGCAGTCCCGGTTGGCGTTGGCCGGGTCCATGCCGACCAGCGCCGCGTACGTGTAGTAGCCGGGCCGGCTGTAGAACGGCACGCCGAGCACCGCCTTGGCGGCGGGCAGGCCGCGCGCCTTCCACCCGTTCACGGCGGCGATCGACCAGTCGTAGTTGGCGTGCGGGCTGCCGCCGTCGTACGCCATGATGTTGAGCCAGTCCACCGAGCCGAAGACCGCGGTGGGTACGCCGTTGACGTAGTAGCCCTCGGCGACCACGGCGGCGGTGAGCAGTTTGCCGCGGCTGTGCAGGGCGCTGCCGAGTTGCTGCATCAGCAGCGTGTAGTTGCTGGCGGACGCGCCCGGGTCGGGGTACTCCCAGTCGATGTCGACCCCGTCGAGGTTGTACTGGTTGACGAAGGCGACCACGTTGTTCACGAACGCGCCGCGGGCGCCGGAGTTGGCGGCGAGCGCCTCGAACGCGGAGTCGTCGCCGTCGTTCCAGCCGCCGATGGCGATGGAGACCTTGACGTTGTTGGCGTGCCCGAGTGAGACCAGCGAGGAGAGTTTGCTCGGGTTCTCCACCGCGCGCAGGCTGCCGTCGCCGTTGGGCAGCACGAAGGCGTAGTTGACGTGGGTGAGTTTGCCGTACTGGATGCTGGTGACGCTGCCGCTCCACGACGGCATGTAGCCGACGCTCTTGAAGCCGTTGGGCAGCACCACCGCCTCGGCGGCGGAGGGGGTGAGGGCGAGCGTCGCGGCGGCGGTGGCCAGCGCGAGCGCACCGGCGGCGAGGCGGCGCCGGAGGTGGGGTGTGGGCATCGAGGGCCTTCCCGGGGGACGGGGGCGGACAGGGGGTGTTCCTCGAGGTGGACCAAATATTAAAGACTATTAACTAAGCCGTCAATGATGTACTTCGATGAGTCAGGCGGCGTACGCGGAGAGTTGCGCGAGCTGTCCGGCGGGCCAGCCGGTGTTGCCGGTGAACCGCACCCGCAGGTACCGGACCGGGGTGGCGGTGAACGTCAGCGTCGCCTGGTTGCCGGTGGCCGGGTCGAACCGGACGCCGACCGGCCCGGTCAGCGTGGTGAACGTCGTGCCGTCCGTGCCGCCCTGCACCGCGAGCGTCTGGGTCCGGGCCTCCCAGCCGGCCGGCAGCGCGAGCACCAGGCGGGCCACCGGCCCGGTCGCGCCGAGGTCGACCTGCCACCACTGCGGGAACGCGCCGTTGGCCGACTCCCAGTACGTGCCCCGGTCGCCGTCGACCGCGTTGCCGGCGCCGAACGGCCCGTTCTGCTGGCTGCTCGCCGACGCCGGCCGACCGGCCGCCAGGTCGCCGCCGGGCGGCTGCCCGCCCCCGGTCACCGGCGGCGTGGGCCGCACCGCCGTGAGCGCCAACTGGCCCTTGAGCATCCGGCCACCGTCGGCGGTGATCCGCAGGTAGTAGTCCGCCGAGCAGGCGGTGCCGTCCTCGTCGAGCGCCCGGATCCCGGTCCCGGCCGGGGTGGCCGCCGCCGTCTCGCTGGTCTTGGCGATCTGGTTGCCCTCGTTGAACTCGTCGAACATGGACACGTAGAGGCCATGCGCGCCGAGCCGCACCATGTTGTAGAGGTGCCGCCAGTAGAAGTCACCGTGCCGCCGGTGGCCGGCGGACAGGTCGCCCGGCATCACGCAGGGCTGGTAGTCGATGCCGTGCGCGGCGCAGTCGGCCAGGTCGGGCGCGTTGACGTTGGTGAGG
Organism: Micromonospora sp. NPDC049240; assembly: GCF_040647835.1. Taxonomy (NCBI): domain Bacteria; kingdom Bacillati; phylum Actinomycetota; class Actinomycetes; order Micromonosporales; family Micromonosporaceae; genus Micromonospora; species Micromonospora sp. NPDC049240. Next base: position 39,108 of record NZ_JBEZCX010000017.1, on the reverse strand, counting down.
AACCAGTCCAGTCCGTCGAGCGTGCCGGTGCGCCCGACCATCCACGGCGACAGCATGTCGAACGCGTGGTAGACGTCGGCGAAGCCGGGGCGGGAGTCGTTGATCCCCTGCCGCCAGTACGTCGGCACGCCACCGATGACGTAGCAGCCCTGGGCCTTGAGCCACCGCACCACGTCCAGGCAGGCGGCGGGCGCGAACGGCCGGCCGTCGTCGGCGAAGCCGAACCCCCACACGCAGACCACCGGCTTGCCGTTCTGCCGGGCGTACGCCGGTGAGGCGGTGTGCGCCGACATCTTCGTCGACCAGTCCTCCTTGAGCTGCGACTGCATCGCCGTCCAGCCGGTCACGTCGTACATCACGTAGAACTTGCGGCCGAACCGCTCCGCCGCCGAGCGGACCTTCACCGCCATCGCGTCGCGGGTCGGCCCCTCGTCGCCGAACGGGTTGAACCGTTGCAGCGCCGCGGTGTCGCAGCCGTACTCCTGCATCCAGCGGAAGTGGGTGTCCACGGTCTGCTGGTCGTAGGAGGAGAAGAGCGTGGCCGGCCGGCCGTCGCCGAGATTCGGATAGGCGGTGGGGTAGCCGCGGGCGTACTCCCGCATGTCCGGCCAGGACACGATCGTGGTGTTCGCCGGCGAGGGGGACTGGAACCGGTCCCGGCTCCAGTGCCACCAGCCGCCGATCGGGGCCCCGTCGCCGGGGCAACTGAACCAGCCCTGGTAGCCGACGGAGACCTTGCCGACCACGTCGCCGGGGGGACTGGCGGCGGCCGCGGGGGCGGGGGAGAGCGCGAGGTCGGGCAGCGCGGCGAGCGCGGACCCGGCCACCACGGACCGGATCAGGGTACGGCGGGTGGGCGCCATGTGGACCGCTCCTTCGAGGGGGAGGAAGAAATTGACGGTCATCATGACAGCGCGCGACATGAAACTGCAATACTAAGACAGGTCGATGAAACAAACAGCGTGAGGGGCGGCCCGCCGGTGGCGGACCGCCCCTCGATCGTGCGTCGGTCAGGCGACCGAGGCCGGGAACCGCTCCCAGACCCGGTGCGCCGCCATCAGTTGCCGCACCGACTCCAGCGCCTGCGCGCCGGAGCCCGCGGTCACCACGCCCGGCGAACCGGCCACCCCGGTCAGTCGCAGCACCTCGGCGCCGGCGCCCCACGCGCCGATCGCCTTGGCGTGCCGCCAGGCCTCCTCGACCAGCAGCGACACCCGCGGGTCGACGGCGGTCGCACCCGGCGCGCCGGCCTTGGCGTCCCGCGCCGGCAACGCGTCCGGCGCCGGCGCCGGCGCGCCGGCCAGCAGGACCGCGTCGAACTCGACGGAACGGGCCGTGGCGAACGTACGCTGCACCGGCAGCCCGCCCACCGTGCCACCGTGCGCGGCGATCAGCAGCGGCACCATGCCGGCCGCGAACACCGCGCGCTGGACCTGCGCGACGTCGTCGAGGTCACCGTCGGCGTCGACCACGATGCCCACCATCCGGCCGTCGGCCGGCCACTCCCGGCCGACCTGGGACAGCGCCGGGCTGGGCTGCACCTCGGCCAGCGGCACGGTCGGCTGCGGCGCGGGCAGCCCCAGGCCGGTGGCGACCCGCTCGCAGAGCACCGGGTCGATGTTGGCCAGGCACTGGAGCTGCCGCTCCTTGATCGCCTGGTGGTAGCACTTGCCCAGCTCGAACGTGTACGCCCGGATGATGTGCTCCTTCTCCACCGGCGACATGCTCGCCCAGAAGAGCCGGACCTGGCTGTAGTGGTCGTCGAAGGAGGCCGGCGCGGCCCGGACCTTCGGCGCCTCGGCCACCGTCACCGGCACGTCGACGAACGCGTGCTCCCGGTCACCGGCCGGGAACGGGTTGCCGCCGTCGAGCGAGTTCGGTCGGTAGGGCGCCACCCCGGCGTGCACCGCCTGCTGGTGGAAGCCGTCCCGGAGCATGTCGTTGACGTCGGCGTGCGGCCGGTTGATCGGGATCTGGGTGAAGTTCGGCCCGGCCAGCCGGGTGAGCTGGGTGTCCAGGTACGAGAAGAGCCGACCCTGCAACAGCGGGTCGTTGGTGACGTCGATGCCCGGTGGCAGGTGCCCCAGGTGGAACGCCACCTGCTCGGTCTCGGCGAAGAAGTTGCGCGGCGTCCGGTTGAGGGTGAGCGTGCCGATCGCCTGCACCGGCGCCAGCTCCTCCGGCACGATCTTCGTCGGGTCGAGCAGGTCGATCCCGGCGAACGTCTCCTCCGGCGTGTCCGGGAAGACCTGGATGCCCAGCTCCCACTGCGGGTACGCGCCGGCCTCGATGGCGTCGTACAGGTCGCGGCGGTGGAAGTCCGGGTCGATGCCGTTGATCAGCTGCGCCTCCTCCCACTCCAGCGAGTGCACCCCGAGCTTCGGCTTCCAGTGGAACTTGACGAGCACCGTCGCGCCGGCGTCGTCGACCAGGCGGAACGTGTGCACGCCGAAGCCCTCCATGGTCCGGTAGGACCGCGGGATGCCCCGGTCGGACATGTTCCAGATGGTGTGGTGCTGCGCCTCGGTGTGCAGCGAGACGAAGTCCCAGAACGTGTCGTGCGCGCTCTGTGCCTGCGGGATCTCCCGGTCCGGGTGCGGCTTGGCAGCGTGGATGATGTCCGGGAACTTGATCGCGTCCTGGATGAAGAAGACCGGCATGTTGTTGCCGACCAGGTCGAACGTGCCCTCGTCGGTGTAGAACTTGGTGGCGAAGCCCCGGGTGTCGCGGACCGTGTCCGCCGAGCCGCGCGAGCCCAGCACGGTCGAGAAGCGGACGAAGACCGGCGTCTCGCGCCCCTTCTTCAGGAAGCCGGCGCGGGTGACCTGCTCGGCCGCGCCGTTGGCGACGAAGACACCGTGCGCGCCGGCGCCGCGGGCGTGCACCACCCGCTCCGGGATCCGCTCGTGGTCGAAGTGCATGATCTTCTCGCGCAGGTGGTGGTCCTGGAGCAGCACCGGGCCGCGCGGACCGGCCTTGAGCGAGTGGTCGGTGTCGCGCAGCCGGACGCCGTTGGCGGTGGTGAGGTACGCCCCCTGCTGCCCCTTGGCGATCTTCGGCACGCCGGTCTCCGCGCCGGTCGGGGTACGCGTGTCCGGCGCGCCCTGCTCGCTCTTGGGCGGCAGCGGGCCGTGCGGCGCGGTCGGCTCCTCGATCGACGGTGGGGCGCTGCCCGGCGCGCCCGGCACGTCCGGCGTCAGCGCCTCGCCGACCTTCTCGACAGCGGCCTCGACGACACCTTTGACGACCTGGGCGGGCTTGCTGGAGTCCATCAGGCTCTGTCCTCCCTGCGGCGTTTTGACCTAGCCTTCAGGGCCCTACCCTGGACGGGGGAGGACAAACACGGATCACCCGGACGGAGTGGTCAGCGGTGCGGCACGACCACCGCGGTCACCACCAGCCCGCGCTCCACCAGCCAACGGCCGTCGAGCACGTCCAACGGCGGCCCGCCGTCGGTCCGCGTACCGTCGATCAGCACCCGGGCGGTGAACCGGCCGGCCGGGTCCAGCGTCAGCTCAGCCTCCTCGAAGCCGAGCCACCGGCTGGTCAACGGGTACCACGCCTTGTAGACGGACTCCTTCGCGCTGAACAGCAGTCGGTCCCAGTGCACGCCCGCGTCGGCGGCGCGCAGCCCGGCCAGGTGCGCCGGCTCGCCGGCGACGGTGACCGCGTCGGCCACCCCCTCGGGCAGCGGCCCGTGCGGCTCGGCGTCGATGCCCAGCCCGGCCAGCGCGGCGGCCGGGGCCACCACCGCCGCCCGGTACCCGGCGCAGTGGGTGATGCTGCCCACCACACCGGCCGGCCAGAGCGGCTCCCGCCGGGGGCCGGGGCGGATCGGGGCCGGCGGGTACCCGAGCCGGGCCAGCGCCTCCCGCGCGCAGCGCCGGGCGGTGACGAACTCCTGACGGCGGCTGGCCACCGCGCGGGCCACCAGGTCCTCCTCCCCGGGGTACGGCTCGTCGCCGGCCCGGTCGGTGAACGCCTCGACGGCCACCGCCGCCGACGGCAGCAACGCCTCGATCACGGGGCGCCGCCGAGGATCCGCAGCATCGGGCGCGGCTCGTCGCCCCGGCGGCCCCACTCCCGCGGGTAACCCAGCGACACCTCCTCGAACCGCACCCCGTCGTAGTGGGTGGTGCGGGGGATGTGCAGGTGGCCGTAGACCGCGACGGCGGCCCGGTGCCGCACGTGCCAGTCGGCGCTGCGCTCGGTGCCGCACCACTGCGCGAACTCCGGGAACCAGAGCACGTCGGTGGGCTGACGGACCAGCGGCCAGTGGTTGATCAACACGGTCGGCAGCGCCGGGTCGGTCGCCGCCAGCCGCCGTTCGGTCGCCGCCAGCCGCGCCCAGCACCATGACTCCCGGTCCGGGTACGGGTCGGGATGCAGCAGCATCTCGTCGGTGCACACCACCCCGGACTCGTACGCCACGCGCAGCGACTCCTCCTTGGTGGACGTGCCCGGGGCGCGGAACGAGTAGTCGTAGAGCAGGAACAGCGGGGCCACGGTGACCGGCCCGTCCGCGCCCTGCCACACCGGATAGTCGTCCTCCGGGGTGAGCACGCCCAGGCCCCGGCACATGGCGACGAGCGCCTCGTAGCGTGCCACCCCGCGCAGCGTCACCGGGTCGGTGGGATGGGTCCACAGCTCGTGGTTGCCGGGCGCCCAGACCACCCGGGCGAACCGGTCGCGGAGCTGCGCCAACGTCCGCTCGATGTCGGCGAACAGCTCACCGACGTCGCCGGCCACGATCAGCCAGTCGTCCGCCGACTCCGGTCGCAGGCCGTCCACCACCGCCCGGTTCTCCGGGTACGACACGTGGAGATCACTGACCGCGTACAGCGCACCCGTCATTCGGCCGATCTTGCCAGCGACGGTCCCGAATGGCCAGGCGCGGGAGGGCGGTGTTCAGCCGATCAGGTCGGCGACCCGGTCGACGGCGCGCAGCAGCTCCCGCGCGATGCCCGGCTCGGCCGCCGAGTGGCCCGCGTCCGGCACGATCCGCAGCTCCGCCTCCGGCCACCGGCGGGCCAGGTCGTACGCGGACACCGGCGGGCAGCACAGGTCGTAGCGGCCGTTGACGATCACGGCCGGCAGGTGGCGGATCCGGTCCACGCCGTCGAGTAGTTGCCCCTCCGCGAGGAAGCCGCCGTGCACCGCGTAGTGCGACAGGATCCGGGCGATCGGCAACGCCTGCGCGTCGGCGGTGAAGTGTTCGAGCACCGCCGGGTCGGGGCGCAGCGAGGAGTTCACCGCCTCCCACCGCCCCCAGGAGCGCGCGCAGGCCCGCGCCACGTCGGCGTCCGGGCCGTGCAACCGCCGGTGGTAGGCGGCCAGCACGTCGTCGCGTTCGGCCGGCGGGATCGGGGCGACGAACCGCGCCCACTCCTCGGGCTGGAGGTGACGCAGGCCGCCCTGGTAGAACCAGTCCCGCTCGCTGCGCCGCAGCAGCAGCACGCCGCGCAGCACCAGGCCGGTCACCCGGTCCGGGTGCGCCTGCGCGTACGCCAGGCCGAGCGTGACACCCCACGAACCGCCGAACACCAGCCACCTGTCGATGCCGAGCCGCCGCCGGATGGTCTCCAGGTCGGCCACCAGGTGCCCGGTGGTGTTGGCCCGCAGCTCGCCGAACGGGGTGCTGCGGCCCGCGCCGCGCTGGTCGAACAGCACCGCGCGGTAGCGCCCGGGATCGAAGAACCGCCGCGCCGCCGGCACCAGACCACCGCCGGGCCCACCGTGCAGGAACACCACGGGTACGCCGTCCGTCCGGCCGACCTCCTCCACGTGCAGGACGTGGCCGTCACCGACCGGGACCCGGTGGGTGGCGTACGGCTCGACGGGCGGGTGGAGGGCGACTCCGGTCATGCCCGGGGATTCTGCCCGCCCGACCCGCGTCGCGTGGGCCCGCTCAGCAGGCGACGTTGCCGCCGAGGTTGTCGAGCAGCGCGTCGGCGACCCAGCCGGAGACACCGGTGGTGGTGTCCCGCAGGTAGGTCCAGGTGTAGGTGGTGTGCCCGTTCGCGCTGACCCGGTCGCCGCTGGCGAAGCAGTGGAAGTCGACGTTGTGGCTGAGCTGGCCGTAGCCCAGGGAACCGCAGGTGGTGTGCGGGCCGCTGCGGATGTTGACGTTGGTGGCGTTGAAGAGCTGGCCGAACTTGGTGTCCACGTTGGAGTGGGAGTGGCTACAGCTCGCGCTGGCCGGCGCCGCCGCGCCCACCACCGCGACCCCCGCCGCGGCGACGGTCAGGAGCGCCGCCGCGCCGATCGAGGATGCCTTCCGCATGTCGAACCCCCGAAGTCGAGACGGCAAATTGATCCACATATTTGCATATCGCAAACGCGGGTGGCAAGGGTGTCGGGGATCAGCGCTCCGCCCGCGCCCGGGCACGCCGTAGTCGCAGGTGCCGGCGTACCGCGTCCCGGCTCAGGCTCATGCACGCGATCCGATCGTCGAGGCGGGCCAGTTCGGCGGTGAAGAGCGCGACCATCTCGCCCTCCTCGTCGCCCGGCCCCCCGCCGGCCACCGGGCCGTACGGGTCGCGGAGCAACGGCAGGATCAGCCGGGTCGGCAGCCCCGACCTGATCAGGCTGCTGACCAGCGTGGCCCGGTCCACGTCCGCCTCGGCGTACCGCCGGTAGCCGCTCGGGGCGCGCGCCGGCGTCAGCAGCCCGCGCTCCTCGTAGTACCGCAGCATCCGCACCGGAATTCCGGTCCGCCGGGACAGCTCACCGATCCGCACGGCGACTCCTTGACTCTCACATCGATGTAAGACTTTACGGTGCTGGCCATGACCACTCAACCCTCCGGATCCGCCGCCCCGCCGGGCCCGCCGCCGCCCGGGCCCGACCTGATCCGCGCCGGCGTCGTCACCCGGTTCGGTGGACCCGACGTGCTGCGCACGGTCCGGCTGCCACGACCCGTCCGGGCGCCCGGACACGCCCTGGTCCGGGTGCACGCGGCGTCGGTCAACCAGGGCGAGACGAAGATCCGCCGCGGGCTCGTGCCCGAACTCGGTCCGCCGCCACTGGTCCTCGGCTCGGACCTGTCCGGCACCGTCGTCGAGGCCGCGCCGGACGGCCGGTTCCGGGTCGGGGACGAGGTCTACGGCATCCACTTCATCGGGACGTACGCGGAGGTCGTCTCGGTACCGGAGGCGAGCCTGGCCACCCGGCCCGCCACCGTGGACCACCCGACGGCGGCCGCGCTGCCGGTCGCGGCGCGCACCGCGCTCCTCGCCGTCGTCGAGTACGCGGACCTGCGCCCCGGCCAACGGATCCTGATCCACGCCGCCGCCGGCGGGGTCGGCCACCTCGCGGTCCAGCTCGCCCGGCAACGCGGCGCGTACGTGTTCGGCACGGCCCGCGCCGCACACCACCGGTTCCTGCGCGACCTCGGCGTGCACGAACCCGTCGACTACACCCGCACCGACTTCCGCCGCGTCGCCCGCGACGTGGACGTCGTCCTCGACCTGGTCGGCGGCGACTACGGACGACTGTCGCTCGACGCGCTCCGCCCGGACGGCCTGCTGCTCGGCGCCGCGCTGGACCCGGGCGTCACGGAACAGCAGGCCCACCGACGGGGCCGACGCTACCGTTGGCTGGGCGGGACACAACTGACCCGGCCGCTCGACACGATCCGCGACCTCGTCGACGCGGGACAGCTCACGGTCCACATCGAGCGGAGCTATCCACTGTCCGAGCTGGCCGCCGCGCACGCGCGCGCCGACACCGGCCGGGTCACCGGCAAGCTCGTCGTCACGCTCGACGACGAGCCCGCCGCGGACGGCGTCGCCTGACCGTCAGGCCGGGGCGCGGACGCCGGTGTCCGGCCCGGTGGTCTCCGCCTCGGGCACCGCGCGGGGCGCCGGCGTCCGCACCGCGAACGCGTCGAAGCTCGGCCCGTCCAGCCGCTCGATGAACGGCTCGGCGCGCGGCCGGTCGACGTCGTCCCGCTCGGCCTCCGCGCGCCCGGCCCGGGGCCGGTCGTGCTCGTCCCGCTCGACCTCCGCCCGCTCGACCTCCGCCCGGTCGGTGTCGGTCCGCTCGACCGGCACCGGCTCGGTCGCCGCCGCGACGGTCCCCATCAGCCGCGCCGCCACCTGCGGATACTCGGCGGTCTCGCCACCACCCGCGGCGGCCGCCATCACCGCCGCCGCGGCCAGGTCCGCCACCCGCTTGGCCTCCCGCTGCACCCGGGCCCGCGTCTCCTTGGCGTGCTGCTCGGCCAGCTCCGCCGCGCGCCGCGCCTCGTCCAGCCGCTTGGTCTCGGCGGTCAGGTCCCGGCGTACGCCGACCAGCCGCTCCTCCAGCTCGGCGCCGGCCCGCTCGATCGTGGTGATCTCCCCACGGGCCTGCTCCAACTGCTTGCCGACGGTCTCCAGCTCGCCCTTGAGCTGGGCCAGCGCCTCCTGCCGCTGCTGGATCTCCCGCTGCACGGCGGTGAGCCGCACCTGGTGCGCCGCGGTCTCCTCGTCGGCCCGCTCACGCACCTCGGTCGCGTACTGCTGGGCCTCGGCGACCAGCGCGGCGATGTCCCGCTCGGCGGCCGTCGCCCGGTCGGCCAACTCCTGCTCGGCCGCGGCCCGCCGCTCGTCCAGCTCGCGGGCCATGGTCGCCTGCCACTGGGCCAGCTCCTGCTGGGCCTTGCTCCGGTTGGCCTGCACCTCCTGCTGGATCTGGGTGCGGGCGGCCTTCACCAGCGCCTCGGACGCGGACCGGGCCTGCTCGACCTGCTGCGTGGTCTGCTCGCTGATCCGCTTCGCCTCCTGCTGGGCCCGGTCGTGCACGGCCTGACCCTCGGCGCGCAGCTTCTCCGCCAGCTCCCGGACCGCAGCCAGTTCCGCCTGCGCGGCGACCCGGCGCTCCTCGTCGGCCCGCTCCTGCTCGGCCCGGCGGCTGGACAGTTCCTCCTCCAGCTCGCGCCGGTCTCGGGCGGCCTGCTCCTGGGCCGCGGTCAGCACCCGCTCGGCCTGGGCCTGGAAGTCGTCGGCGCGCTTGGTGGCCATCTCGGTGATCTGGCCGGCCTGCTTCTCGGCCAGGTCGAGGATCTGGTCGACCATCGGGCCGAGGTCGCGGAACGACGCCCGGTCCACCGCCGTCGGACGGTCCCGCAGCTCGACCGTCTCGGCCTGCGCCCGCTGCACCTGCGTGGTCAGGTCACGGATCTGGGCGTACGCCCGGTCCCGGGCGGCGGTCAACGCGCCGATCTCGCCGTCCATCTGCTCGACGTACCGGTCGACCTGCCGTTTGTCGTAGCCGCGCAGCGCCGGGTCGAACCGCGGTCGCGCGGACACGTCGTCGTGGGGTGCGAACGGTTCCTCACCGTTGGACATGCGCCATCCTCCGTCGGTTCGCCAGCGCCAGGCCGCGGGGCACGATGAGGCGCAACGGTACCGTGTGCGCGCGCGGCGCTCGCCCCGCCCCGCCCCCGGCCCGCCGGTCGGTCCGACGGTCAGACCGGGAAGTGCGGATTCCCCGCCGTCAGGCGGATGGTGAAACCGTCGACGTCCCGGTGGTGCGTCACGTGGTCGCAACTCTGGTGGCTGATCCACAATCCCAGGCCACCCTCGGTGCCGTCACCGGCCGGCAGCAGCCCGGCGTACGGGTCCTTGGGGCCGGCGCCCCGATCGTGGACGCTCACCACCATCCGGTCCGATGCGGACCACAACCGCAGGCGCACCGGCGGCGTCCCGTGCCGCGTCGCGTTGCACACCACCTCGCTGACGGCCATCACCAGGTCCTCGACGCCGTCGGGCGGAAGGTGCCCGGGGTCGGCGGCGCGGACCGCCTCGCGGGCCTGGGCCGGCGTCGGGTCGGTCAGCTCGACCAGCGGCGTCGTGTGCTGAACCGGGTCCAGCGGGGCCGGCCGGCACTCCGCCAGATAGGTCGACGGCGCGGTGTAGGCGCCGGTCGGCTCGTGGCTGCCGTCCGGCCGGGCGATCCGGGGATGGGTACGCACCACGTCGGCCAGCACGTGCGGCGGCACGACTCGCCGGTCGTAGGCGCAGATGCCCCAGATCGGGAAGTCGTCGTAGGCGTGGTTGATCGCCGACTCGTAACGGGCCCACGCGTCCCAGGTCGCGCCGAGCAGCGCCGGTGGCAGCTCGCCGACCATCCGGAGCTGCGCCGTGCCCACCGTGACCGAACCGAACCACTCCCGGTAGGCCCGGATCGCCGCGGCGGGTCGGGCGTAGACGTCCCCGCCGGGCAGGTAGGTGACCTCCGCGTCGGTGGGCAGCGCCCGGCGCACCAGCTCGGCGTGGTGCGCGTCGAGGCTCACCGCCACGCGTTCGCCGGCCTTGATGCCGCCCAGCAGGAACGGCAGCGCCACGGCCAGCAACTCGTCGTCGGAGTCGTAGAGGAGCGCCTCGTGGAAGTAGCCCACGTGGCCGGCGGCCGCGCCGGTCCTCACCGGACCACCTCCACCCGTACCTCGGTCAGGCCCAGCAGCTCGACCAGCCGGGCCGTGGCCGGCCGGCCGGTGCGCAGCACCGCGACCGCGTCGTGCCGACGGGCGTGGTCGCGCAGGTGCAGCAGGCTGCGGTGGTCGACGAAGCGCAGCCGGGTCGCGTCGACCACCAGCCGCCCGGCCGTGGGGCGCGGATCGGCCCGCTCCAGCGCGGCGGCGAAGAGCCGGTGGTCGGTCGGGTCCAGCTCGCCGCCGAGCGCCACCACCGCGTCACCGCCGCCGGCGTACAACCGGAACGGCACGTCGGTGTTGGTCTCCGGATGCATGCAGGCCAGCTCCGCGATCGCTGCGTCGCCGAGCACCCGCCGGTCGTAGGCGCAGACCGCCGACATCGGCCGGTGCCGCAGCCAGTGGTCGATGCGGTGCTCGTAGCGGGCGAAGGCGTCGCGCTGCGCGACGGTGCGGACCAGGCTGGTCGCCTCGGCCAGCACCCGCAGGCCGGTGTGGCCGGCGGCCAGCGCCTCGGTGGTGGCCCGCGCGTACGCCTGCACCTGCCGCTCCGGGTCGACGACCTCGTCGTGGCGGTAGGCGTGGCCGACCGGGAACAGCCGGACCGCGCCGCGTCGCCGCGCGGCGTCGAAGCCGGGCACCGAGCCCAGTCGCCGGGCCACGGTGTCGGCCTCCTCCGGGCCGACCAGCCAGACCTGCTCGCCCGCGGCGAGACCGGTGGTGACCTGCTCGACCGCCCAGGCGTGGAACACCACCGGGTCGTCGTAGGCGAGGCAGGCATGGCCGTGGCCCGGGTCCGTCACGCCCCCGTCGGTCACCGGCTCCGCCTCATCGACCCATCCTATGCCGCGACGAACTGGAGATCGCGCCAGGCGGTGGCGTCGAGCGGCGGGTCACCCAGCGCGAAGTCGGCCCAGTTGTTCCAGTACGCGATCGCGTCCACGTCGGTCTGCTGACGCAGCCAGCCGACGTGGTCCCGGACCGCCTGCGCCCGGCCGGCGCCGGTGGTGTCGGCGGTGGTCCGGCTCAGCCCGTACTCGGGCACCAGCAGCCGGACGCCGGGGCAGGCGGCGCGCACCTTGCCGAAGGCCACCCCGAACATCCGGGAGGCGGGCCAGTACGCGGCGGTGTCCCGCGAGAAGCAGTCCACGCCGTAGTGCGTCATGCCCGGATAGGCCCAGTCGGCCGGGTCGCCGCCGCCCTCGTCCAGCCAGTAGCGGGTGACGATCGGGCCGTGCCCGAGCACCCAGCGCCGGTTGGGGTGCCCGGCCACGATCTGGGTCACCCGGCCCGCGGTGGCCCGGTACGTCGCCGGCGGCACGTCGCCCATCGGTTCGTGCCACCAGGTCAGGTAGATCGGCCGGCGCACGCCGTCGAGCCAGCCCGCCAACTGCTCGACGTCGTCCTTCCAGGAGACGTGCATGACGGCCGACGGCGCGTCGACGAACTTGCCGGCGTCGAGCGCGGGCAGCTCCGGCAACGCGTCGGCGTCCGGGCCGTCGGTGCCGTAGTCGCGCATGTAGCGGATGCCCGGATAGTCGGCGACCACCTGCCGGGTCCGGGCCCCCTTCTCGGCGCTCATCCCGACCAGCAGCGGCACCGTCAGCGTGAGGGTGCCGGCGCCGGTGCGGCCGGCGCCGTCCCGCGCCGTCGCGGTCACCGTGACCGGACCCCGGCCGGCCAGGACGGTGACCGTGAAGGTGGTCGGGTCGGTCCCGCTCGGGATGACCGTCACGCCGGGCGACATGCTGGTGAGCTGGATGGTCAACGGGACGCTCAGGTCCACCCGGACCGGAGCGTCCCAGGCGGCGCCGGTGGGGTCGCTGACCCGGCCGGCGACGGTGAGCAGCCGCGAGTCGGGGTGGTAGGCGTCGACCCGTACGGTGGTCGACTGCCCGGGCAGCAGGACGGTTCGGGTGGCGGTGACGGAACGGATCACGGGTGCGGCCATCGCGGTCTCCTTCGGTGGGCTCGTACGCGCTCCGGCCGCACGTCCTCGGGTGGCCAGAATGGCTCTGACCTGCGCTTTCCTCAGCTTGCCCCGGATCGGCGCGAATCGCCACAGGTAGGCGCAGATGGCGCGAAACCCGGTCTCCGGGCCGGTCGTCCGCCGGCCGGTGGGATCAGGGAAGGGGCCGGGCGATGTCGCGGGCGTGGTCGGTCACGGCGGCGCCGACCACGGTGGCGGTCAGCGGCAGCACCTCCAGGCAGCGACGCACCGCGGCGGCCATCAGCGGGTTCGGCACCCGCATGGAGAGCGTGCAGTGCGGCACCCAGCGCCCCGGCCGGTAGTGCTCCACCACGCCGACACCGGCCCGGGCCAGCCGTTCGTGCACCCCGGCGTGGTGGGCCAGCAGCTCCGACGTGGGCGCCGGCCCGAGCCAGAGCACCCGTCCGACGAACTGGCCGGCGTGCTGGAACTCCAGGCGCAGCGGCGCGGCCACCACCGTCCCGGCGAGCGCCGCGGCCACCCGTTCCGGGTCGAGGCGGGGCGCGACGGCCAGCGAGACGTGCGGGCGGTGCCGCTGCGCCAGCAGCGACCGCATGCTCGGCACCCCCTCGGACTCCAGCAGGTCCCACAACACCCGGATCCGCCGGGAGGCGTCGGTGTCCAGATACAGCTCCAGCGCCGCGACCACCCGACCACCCTAGGCGGCGAGGTTTGCCGCCCCCGCTGGGCGGTACTGCCCCGGGGACGACACGAGACGGTGGGGGAGTGAGGCGCACGTGGACGTGAACGACCTGCTGACCGAGGCGTACGGGCGACTGCCGGACCTGGTCGCCGGAGCACTCGACGGGCTCGACCCGGATCAGCTACGGCAGGCCCCGGCGGACGGGGCGAACCCGGTGGGCTGGCTCGTCTGGCACCTGACCCGGATCCAGGACCACCACGTCGCCGACCTGCTCGGCGAGCGGCAGCTCTGGGTCACCGGCGACTGGGCGGGCCGGTGCGGCCTGCGCCCCGATCCGGACGACACCGGCTACGGCCACGGGCCCGAGCAGATCGCCGCCGTGCGCCCGGAGAACGGTGACGTGCTGCTCGACTACCACCGGGCGGTGGTGGAGCGGAGCGTGGCGTACCTGCGCGGGCTGCGTCCGGCCGACCTGGACCGGGTGGTGGACGAGAACTGGGACCCGCCGGTCACGCTCGGCGTCCGGCTGGTGAGCGTGCTCGACGACGACCTCCAGCACGCCGGGCAGGCCGCCTACGTGCGCGGGCTCATCCGGCGGCGCTGAGCAACGCCCGCGCCCGACCCAGTGCGGCCTGCCCGAGCAGGAAGCACGCCTGCGCCTCGGGGGAGGTGCCCGGCCCGGCGAAGTCCGGCGCGCCGCTGACGCCTGTCACCCGCCCGTACCGGTCCACCCGCCGGGCGGCGGCGGCCAGCAGCTCCGCGCCGGTGTCGAACCACGACGGCGGCAGCCACCCGTCGGCCACCCCGGTCAACGCCGCGTAGCCGAGCAGTTGGGCGGCGTTCGCCTCGCGGAACGTGCCGGGGTCGTCGAGCACGTCGGGAAAGAGGCCGTCGTCGGTGCGGTACCGCAGGCAGGCGGTCAGCACCTCCGCGGCGTGCCCGGCCAGCTCGGCGCGCGTCCCCGCCGGCCAGCCCGACGCCAGGCGCAGCGCCCGGGCGATCCCGGCCACCACCCAGCCGTTGCCGGTGCCCCACGGCTGCGGGCGGTCCAGCTCGCCCCGGTCGGCGTCCCAGCGGGCCGCGTAGAGGCCGGTACGCGTGTCGTGCAGCCGGCGCCGGTGCCCCGTCACCTGGGCGGCGGCCAGCTCCGTCCGGCCGGTCAGCGCGAGCAGCGGCACCACCATGTAGACCGTGTCGGCCCACACCTGGCGGCCGTCCAGCAGGTGGAACAGCGTGCCGTCGGCGTCCCGGGGGGCCCGGCGCGTCAGCCAGTCGAGCTGGGCGTCCAGCGCGGCGGCGTACCTCGGATCGCCGGTGCTGATCGCGGCGTGCCGGACCACCTCGCCGCAGGCGGCGCCGTTCACCGCGCCCACCGACCCGGCCAGCTCACCGAGCCGGCCGTCGGGCCGTTGCCGGGTCACCGCGGCGTCCGCGACGAGCGTCGCCGCGTCGAGGCGGCCCAGGTCGAGCAGCGCCTGCCCGGTGATCCCCTGCTCCCAGGACTCCCGCTGCATGGTCAGCAGCGCGAGCAGCACCCGGTCGGTGGTGGCATCAGCGGTCGTCGACATGAACGTTCCGTACCCGGTGCGCCGGCCCGTCTCACCCGGAGCGGGTGAGTTGGTCTCACCCGGGCGGCGGGAACGCTGCGCCCACGGGCGGAGCCGCACGTCGGGCACCCGCGAGGACGGACAAAGGAGGCAGCGATGACCACCTCGGCCGCGGAGCACCTGGCCCGGGGAGCGGCCGGCCGGCACCCCGAACTGCCGGAGACCACCTCCGGCACCGTCCGCCTCGACCTCCGGGACGGCGGCCGGACGGAACACTGGTATCTGACCATCGACCGGCAGGACGTCCGGGTGGCCCGCTCGGCCGAGGAGGCGGAGCTGATCGTCCACGCCGACCGGGAGGTGTTCGACCGGATCGCCGCGGGCCGCCTGCACGTCGCCGCGGCGCTCCTGAGCAACGCCATCACCGTGCACGGCAACCTGAGACTGCTGATGACGTTGCGCCGGATCTTCCCCGGCCCACCGGACGCCCGGCACCCCCGGGACGTGACCGGCTCCCTCCACCGGCCGGCGGCCCGATGAAGCAGGAACTGGTCTCCGTCCTCACCGGCAACGTGTTCGCCATGGGCGACGCGCAGGGCGACATGGAGGCCCACCCGTGCGCGCCGATCGGCCTGTTCTCCTTCGACACCCGGTTCCTGTGCCGCTGGGTGCTGACGGTCGACGGCGAGCGGCTGCACTCGCTCTCCCGGGACGACCTGACCTACTACGAGACCCGCTACGTGCTGGTACCCGGCGCCGCCAGCCACTACGTGGACGCGGACGTCTCGGTGATCCGTTACCGCTCGCTCGGGGAGACGTTCCACGAGCGGATCACGGTGCTGAACCACGCCGCCGAGCCGGCCGACTTCATCGTGCGGATGGAGATCGGCAGCGACTTCGCCGACACCGCCGAGATCCGCCATCCCGCGCCGCGCCGGCCGGTGGCCACCGCCGACCCGGAGCAGCGCGAGCTGCGGATCCGCTACCAGCGCGGACGGTTCACCCGGGAGACCCGCGTCTCCAGCACCGCGCCGGTCGAGGTCGACCAGCGGGGGATGACGTTCCGCATCCGGGTCGACCCGAACGGCGCGTGGCACACCGACCTGCACGTCCGGATGATCATCCAGGGCGCCGGGGAACGGGACCTGCGGGCCGACATCGAGGCGCACCGCAAGCGGGTCCGGCAGGGCATGCACGACGACCTGGCCCGTTGGCGCGACCAGGCGCCGCAACTCGTCGCCGAACGCCAACCCCTGGCCGCCGCGTACCGGCAGGCGCTGACCGACCTGGCCGCGCTGCGGTACACCCCCCTGGCGTACGCCGAGCGGGTGCCGGTCGGCGGGTTGCCCTGGGCGATGACGCTGTACGGGCGCGACGCGCTGATCACCTGCCTGGAGACGCTGCCGTTCACCCCCGAACTGACGCCGCCGACGCTGCGGATGCTCGCGCTGTTGCAGGGCGGTCAGCTCGACGACTACCACGACGAGGAGCCCGGCAAGATCCTCGGCGAGCTGCGGTACGGCGAGGCGGCCGCGTTCGACGAGGAGCCGACCGCGCTCTACTACGGGGCGGCCGACACCACGCCACTCTTCGTCGTCCTGCTCGACGAGTACGAACGCTGGAGCGGCGACGCGGACCTGGTCCGGCAACTGCGTCACCCGGCCCGGATGGCGCTGGACTGGCTGACCGAGTACGGCGACCCGTACGGCGACGGCTACCTGCGCTACCAGCCGCGCAACACGGTCAACGGGCTGGCCAACCAGACCTGGCGCAACTCGCCGGAGGCGATCGTCGACCGGCACGGCGTCGAGCCGCCGTTCCCGCGCGCCACCGCCGAACTCCAGGGGTACGCGTACGACGCGCGGATCCGGGGCGCCCGGTTGGCCCGGGAGTTCTGGGACGACCCGGAGTACGCCGAGCGGCTGGAGGCCGACGCGGCGCGGCTGCGGGAACGGTTCAACCGGGACTTCTGGCTCCCGCAGCGGGGCTACTACGCGCTGGCGCTCACCCCCGACGGGGAGCCGGTCGACGCGCTCACCTCCGCCCTCGGGCACCTGCTCTGGAGCGGCATCGTGGAACCCGGGCGGGCCGACTCGCTCGCCGCCCACCTGTGCGGGCCGGATCTCTTCTCCGGCTGGGGCGTGCGCACGTACGCCGAGGGGCAGCGGCCGTACAACCCGGTCGGCGCGCACCTCGGCGCGGTCTGGCCGTCGGACAACGCGCTCGTCGCGGCCGGTCTGCGCCGCTACGGGTACGACGCGGAGGCCGCCCAGATCGCCGCCGGCGTGCTCGGGGTGGCGGAGACGCTCGGCGGGTCGGTGCCGGAGGTGATCGCCGGCTACCCGCGCCGGGTCACCAAGTACCCGGTGCAGCTCCCGGCCGCCGGCCGACCGCAGTCGTGGGCCTCCGGCGGCCTGCTGATGCTGGTCGCGGTCATGCTGGGATTGCGTCCGTGCGGCGACAACCTGCTGGTGGACCCGGCCATCCCGGCCGGCTACGGCCGGATCGAGCTGCTCGACGTGCCGGGCCGGTGGGGGCGGACCGACTCGTACGGCCGGGAACGGGCCAGCCGCCGACGGCTGCGGGCCGGCACCCGGGAGGCGGCCTGACCCCGCTGTCAGCCGCCGCGGTCAGCCGGCGCCGTGGCTCGCCGGTGTCGTCGGCTCGGTGGCCGGGGACGGCGGGCCGCCCACCGGGGCCGCCGGTGCCGCACCCGCCCGGGCGAGCAGCCGGTCGACGCCCACGAACAGGAGGCCCAGCAGCCAGAACACCGCGGCGAACCCGAGCGCGCTGAGCCCGACGCCGTCGTAGCCGAGCTGCCCGGCGTCGAGGAACGGGTACGGGTAGCGGTGCACGACGAGCCCGCGCACCAGCGCGAACCCGAGGTACGCCAGCGGGAACACCAGCCACCAGGCGGCGTACCGGGGGCGCAGCCGGCCACGCCTGTCGAACAACGCCCAGTCGGCGACCGCGAGCAGCGGCACCACGGTGTGCAGGAGTTGGTTGCCCCACCACTCGCCCGGATCGCGGTGCGGCTGGGCCATCGCGAACGGGCTCGCCGGATTGGCCAGCACCAGGTGGTAGACCGTGCCGGTGATGGTGATGTAGAGCGTCACCGCGCCCTTGAGCACGCTTGGCGGCTCCGGCCGGCCGCGCGCCGCGCACCAGGCGGCATAGCCGGCGAGGACGCCGACCGCCACGTTGCTCTGGATGGTGAAGTACGGCAGCAGGCCGGTCACCGTGGCCGGGCCGAGCGCGGTGAGCACGATGCCGGCCACCACACCGAGCACCACGGCCAGGCGGAGGAGGATCGCCGGTCGGCGACGCCGCGGGGTCACCGGGGCAAGTTACCAGCCGGTCGTCAACCGGCGCGCCGGCCGGTCGGGTCGGGCGCGGCGTCGTCCGGTGACCGGTCGGGGCCGGGGCCGCCAGGTGTCCGCGCGGCGTCGGAGCCGGGACCGCCCGGCGTCCGCGCGGTGTCGGCGGTGGGGCTGACCAGCGGTCCGGTGGTGGCGGGGGCGGTCGGTGGCCGTGCGGTGCCGGCCGGGGGGCCGGACGGGGCCGAGGTGGGAACGACACCGGTCGGTGGGCCGCCCGTCGGATGCTCCGGCCGCCCGCTCGGGTCACCCGGCGTCGGGGTGCCGGACCCGGTCGGCGCACCGGTGCCGTCGAGCAGGGCGGCACAGTAGCCGACCACCCGGTCCGGGCCGCCGGCGGCGGCGACCAGCCCGGCGAAGGCCGGGGTGCCCAGCGCGCGCCGTCGCTCGGCCCCGGCGACCGCCTGGTACGCGGCGCAGAGCCCCGCCGGGGCGGACGGATCGGGGGCGCCGACGGTGGGACCGGGGATCGGACGGCTCGGGCGGCCCGGGGGCGTGGACGCGGCCGTGGGTCGGGTGCCGGTGCTGGTGGTGGTGTCGACGGGTGGCGCTTCGTCGCGGGTGGTGCCGGGCAGGTTGCCGGTCACCGCGGCCAGCGCGACACCACCGGTGAGCGACGCGGCCAGCGTGGCGACGGCGAGCTTGACGCCCAGCAACCCGGCGAACCGGCGGGCCGGCCGCCCGCCCGCGGCGGGACGACCCGCCGCCGGCCGTCGACCGGGGGCGCCGGCCGCCGGCCGCAGCTCCGGGATGCCGGCCGCCCGACCGATGGTCGGGATGCTCGCCCGGAACGCCGCGACGGCGGCGGCCTCGCCGTCGAGCTCGCCGGCGTCGGGCCCCGCCCGGACGGCGTCGAGGAACCTGACGAGCGCGGGGGGAGCGGTCTGCGCACCGTCGGCGGAGCCGGCGAGCAGTCGCTCGACGGTTTCCTGGTCCAGGCGGGATGCGTCCATCTCGTGACCCTCAGCGCCGCCACCTGTGGGAGCGTCACACGTCGGACCCGGCGGACGGCGTGAGACCGGTCACCTCACCTGCGCCGCCGCCCCGCCTCGGGGACGGGGTGAGGGGTCAGCCCATGGTCTTCGCGCCGTCGATCGACTCGCGGATGATGTCGGCGTGGCCGGCGTGCTGGGCGATCTCGGCGATCAGGTGCAGCAGCACCCGGCGGACCGTCCAGGCGGCGCCCGGCTCGAACCACGGCTCGTCGGGCAGCGGATGCGCGGCGTCCAGGTCGAGCGTGGTGACCAGCGCGTCCGTCGCGGCGGCCACCCGGTCGAACTCGGCGAGCAGCGCGACCAGGGTGTCGCCCTCGTCCATCCGGAACTGGCCGGCCCAGTCGACCGGCTCGCTCCGCATCGCCTCGGC
Source organism: Micromonospora sp. NPDC049240 (assembly GCF_040647835.1). Lineage (NCBI taxonomy): Bacteria > Bacillati > Actinomycetota > Actinomycetes > Micromonosporales > Micromonosporaceae > Micromonospora > Micromonospora sp. NPDC049240. The sequence continues at coordinate 19,769 of NZ_JBEZCX010000017.1, read as the reverse complement.
GCCGCCCTCCGCGAAGCGCGCCCAGCTCCGCTCCGTGATCGCCACGTGCTTGACGAGCCCGCCGAGGCACAGCTCGCTGGCCGTGCTGCGGCGCGCGGCCTGCGCGTCGTCGAGCCCGGCCACGGTCTGGCGCAGGAAGCCGCGGTGCCGGCGCAGGGCGGCGAGCAGATCGGCCCGCTCGCCGGTGGGCACCCGGTCGGTGACAGCCATGCCGTTCGTCAGAGCCATGCCGTTCGTGAGAGCCATGCCGTTCGTCCCTTCGATCGTTCCCGGGTCACGGTACGACCCGGCACCGACAACTCCGGCGATCCACACCGGAGCCTCCGGTTGCCGGTCCGTCCGGTTCGCGGTGAACTGAACGACATGGGTGTCATCAAGGTGGGCACGTCCTCGTGGGCCGATCAGATGCTGGTCCGTTCCGGCTGGTATCCGCGCGGGGCCAACACCCCCGCCGGCCGGCTGCGCTGGTACGCCGAGCACTTCGCTCTGGTCGAGGTGGACACCTCGTACTACGCCGTGCCGGCGCCGGAGACCACGACGGCGTGGGCGGACGCCACCCCGCCCGGCTTCACCTTCGACGTCAAGGCGTTCCGGCTCTTCACCGGCCACCACACGCCCGTCGACGCGCTGCCGAAGGACCTGCGGCCGACCGGTGGCCCGAGCCGGATCCGGTGGCGCGACCTGCCCGCCGGGGCGTACGACCAGCTCTGGGACCGGTTCCACGCGGCGCTGGCGCCGCTCGCGGCGGCCGAGCGGCTCGGCGCGGTGCTGTTGCAGTTCCCGCCGTGGCTGGCCCGCGGCGACGCGGCCCGCCGGCGGATCCTGGCCGCCGCCGGGCGGTGCCGGCCCTTTCCGGTCACCGTCGAGCTGCGCCACTCCTCCTGGTTCACCGAGGACGCCGTGGTCGACACCGTGACGTTCCTGCGCGAGCACGGCCTCGGATACGGCTGTGTGGACATGCCGCAGGGGCACGTCTCCTCGGTGCCGCCGATCCTGGTCGCCACCACCGACCTGGCGGTGGTCCGGTTCCACGGGCACAGCGACGCCTGGTCCAGCGGCGACAAGCAGGAGCGGTTCCGCTACGCGTACGGCGAGTCGGAGCTGCGGCACTGGGCCGTGCTGCTGCGCGAGCTGGCCGACCAGTGCGCCGAGCTGCACGTGCTGACCAACAACTGCTGCGGCGACCAGGCCCAACGGGACGCCGCCCGGCTCGCCGAACTGCTCGGGGTGGTGCCCGCCGCCGTGCGTGCCTAGCGCCTGACCGGCCCCGCGCCGTGGGACGGGCCCGGGTTTTCCCGGCCGCCGCACGGGTACCGGCCAGGGACGACAGCGAGGGGGGCGAGCAGGTGGACGAACGGCGGGACGAGACGACCCCGGACGGCCGGGATCCCCGGGCGATCCGGGAGGCCGAGGAGGCGCACGGCGGCAGCATGGCCCCGGGCCTGGTGGACGACACCGGGCGACCGGTGACCGGGTCGCCGGTGCCGGACAACGAACCGTCCGCGCCCGGCGCGCCGGGGGAGGACGGCACCGGCTCCTGACCGGGCACCGCGCGGCCGGCGACCCACCCCGATGTGGGTCGCCGGCCGCGCGGTGGGCTCAGCGGCCGGACGCGACCAGATGGCGGCCGGCCGCGCCCACGGCGGCCATCTTGCCGAGGTTCTTCGGCGCGGACATCAGCCCACCGGCGCGGTCCAGCATGCCGCGGAACACCTGACCGGGCTTCTGCTGCTCGCTCATGTACGCGGTCATCACGACGAGCGCGCCGGTCAGCGCCGGCACCGCCCACTGGAGCAGCTTCATCTGCCGCTGACTGGCCGCGACGGTGGCCGGTGTGTGGTGGTTCGGTTCGGTGATCCCGTCGACGGGCGGCCCGCCCGCCTTCTCCAGCCGCATGCCGATCAGCCGGCTGTAGCCGGTCACCGCCAGCGCGCCGACGGTCAGCGCGGTCTTCACCGCGCTGGCCTTCCCCACCCCGGACTGCCGGGCCATCCGCGGGGTCTCGGTGACCAGTTCACCGACCGCGCCGGCCAGGTGGGCGCCGATCGCCGCCGCGTTCACCGGGGTCCACCGCGCCCAGCCGGCCGAGGCCACCGGCAGTCGCTGAGTCGTGTCGTCGATTCGTGCCGCCGCGCCGTTGACGCCGAGCGCCCCCATCAGTGAGCCGCCGAACCAGGCCGCCAGGCCCAGGTCGTGCATCGAGCGCAACGCGGTGTGCCGTTCGGACATCTGATCCCCCTCCGCCGTGTTCGGGCGGTGCGGCATACCCGTCCTCGGCCGGCTCACGCCCCCGGGATGCGTCCCGGCAGCGTGCCGGCGAACGCGGCCACCCGGGCGGCCAGCGGCGCCGCCGCGCGGACCCAGGTGAAGTGGTCCAGCGCGGCGCCCGCCTCGGCGACGGTGTAGCGGTGCCGGGTCACCGGCGCGCCGGTCAGCTTGTCGCAGAGGTGGTCCAGCGTCTCGTGCGGCGTGTACTGGTCGTCGTCGACGCTGACCGCGAGCACCGGCGTCCGGATCCGCCGCACGGCGGCCTCCGTGTCGACGCCGTCGAGCGCCGGGAACCGGCCGGTACGGGCGGTGTGCGCCCAGTCGCGGATCACGCCGCTCGCCTGCCGGCCGCCGAACCCCCAGCCGGGCCAGACCCCCAGCAGCCGGGCCACCGCCGCGATGCCCTGGGTGTACGGCAGCACGCCCCAGCCGCGCCGTCCCGGGTAGCGGCGCCACCACGGCAGGCCCACCGCCACCAGCGCCAGCCCGTCCACCCGGCCGGCGTCGTGCAGCGCCTGGTGCAGCACCGCCACCTGCCCGCCGAGGGAGTGCCCGAGCAGCACCCGGACGCGGCCGTCCAGCCGGGGCTTGAGCGCGTCCAGCACCGCGCCGACGTCGGTGGCCAGCTCGGCGTAGCCGTACCGGCAGGTGCGCGCCGGCGCCGGGGTGCTCTCCCCGGTGCCACGCAGGTCCGCCACGATCACCGCGAGCCCGGCGTCGCGCAGCGCGGCGGCGAACGGGCGGTAGTAGCGGGCCCGGACGCCCATCGCCGGCCAGATCACCACCACCGGCGCGCCGGGCGGCCCGGCCGGCTCCGGATAGACCTGGACGCCGATCCGGGCGCCGTCGACGTCCACGTACTCCTGCGCGTACTCGCCACTCACCGGCCCAGCCTAGCTACCGGCGGGTAGCAAGCGGTGGGTGGACCCGTCGCACCGACCCCGGCCGGTCAGCCGGGCAGCATCCCGGGGCCGAACACCTCGTAGGCGATCCGCCGGGCCGGCACGCCCCGGCGCAGCAGGTCACCCCGGACCAGGTTCATGAACGCGATCGGGCCGCACAGGTGGGCCGTGGCCCCGGCGGCGACCGGGATCCGGTCCGGCTCGACCAGGCCGGCGCGTACCTCCGCCTTCAGCGGGGGCAGTTCGGCGTCGGCGGTGTCCTCGTACCAGAGGTGGACCGCCAGGTTCGGCAGCCGCTCCTGCATCGCGGGCAGTTCGTGCCGCAGCGCGTGCGCGGCGGCGGCGCGGTCGGCGTGCACCAGGGTCACCTCGCGGCGGGGGTCCCGTTCGGCCAGGTGCGCCAGCGCCGCCATCGCCGGGGTGAGCCCGATGCCGGCGCTGACCAGCAGCAGCGGCCCGTCGTCACCGGTCGCGTCGACCTCGCCGAACGCCGGGCTCAACCGGAGCGTGTCGCCCACGGACACCCGGTCGTGCAGGTACCCGGAGACCAGGCCGTCCGGCGCGCCGGCCTGACCACGGACCCGCTTCACGGTGATCCGCCACTCGGCGGCGCCCGGTCGGCCGGAGAGGCTGTACTGCCGGATCTGTCGTCCCCGACCGTCGTCCAGGTCGACCGCGACCGAGACGTACCGGCCGGGCGTGAAGTCGGGGGCCGCGCCGCCGTCGGTTGGCGCGAGCGTGAACGAGACGACGTCGGCGGTCTCCCGGGCTCGGCCGGTCACCCGCCAGTCCCGCCACACCGGGCCGCTCTCCGGCACGCCCGCGCCGGCGTACAGTCGCGCCTCCCGGGCGATCAGTTCGCAGGCGAGCAGCCAGTAGACCTCGTCCCAGGCGGCGGCGACCGCCGGCGTGACGGCGTCGCCGAGCACCTCGGCGACCGCGGCGAGCAGATGCCGGCCGACGATCGGGTACTGGGTGGCGGTGATGCCGAGCGAGGCGTGCTTGTGCGCGATCCGGTCCAGGACCGGCCCCCACGGTAGGCCGGCGGCGTCCCCGGTCAGGTGCCCGGCGTACGCGACCACCGCCGCGGCGAGCGCGGCCTTCTGCTGGCCGGTCGCCTGGTTGCCCCGGTTGAACAGGTCGAGCAGCTCCGGGTGGGCGTCGAACATCCGCCGGTAGAACCGGCCGGTGATCGCCTCGCCGTGGGCCCGGACGGCGGGCAGGGTCGCGGTCACCACGGCGGCGGAGGATTCCGAGAGCACGGCGTGTCTCCTTCTGGCGTCGAACGGGTCGACCACCACGAAACAGGAATCAAAGATTCCTCTTCAGGTCCAAGGTCCCGGAACGGGCGTGGCGCGGATCACCGTCGATCGGCCCGTGTCACGTACGGCGTCCAGTGACTAGTGTCGAGGTGTGAGGCTCAACCGGTCGACCGACATGGCGCTGCGGATCGCCATGCTGACCGCGGCGTCCCCGGTCCGGGCCACGGTGGACGAGTTGGCGACCCGGCTCGCCCTGCCCCGCAGTCACGTGGCCAAGGTGGTGCAGCGGCTGCAACGGCTCGGCGTCCTGGTCACCATCCGGGGCCGCTCCGGCGGGGTGGCCTTCGCCGAGCACGCCGGCGACGTGACAGTCGCTCAGGTGGTGCGCGCCTTCGAGGGCGACGACGAGGTGGTCAACTGCGCCGAACCGGCCTGTCCGCTGGTCACCGGCTGCCGGCTGCGCGGCGAGCTGCGCCGGGCCCAGGCCGCGTTCCTCGCCGTGCTCGACGGCGTACGCCTCGGCGACCTGGTCGACGGCCCGGCCGGGCCGCTCCTGCTCAGCCTCGGCGCCCGGCCGGCCATCCCCTGATGGGCGTCTCGCACCCGGTCTTCGCCCGGCTCTTCGCCCGGGCCAGCGTCGCGATGGACGCCGCCGGCGCGGCCACCCACCGGGGCCGCCTGGTCACCGGGTTGCACGGCCGGGTGGTCGAGGTCGGCGCCGGCAACGGACGCAACCTGCCGCACTACCCGCCGACCGTGACCCGGGTGCTCGCGGTGGAGCCGGAACCCCGGCTGCGCGCCCTCGCCCGGGCCGCCGCGGCCACCGCCCCGGTCCCGGTGGTCGTCGCCGCCGGCCTGGCCGAGGCGCTCCCGGTCGCCGACGGCGCCGCCGACGCGGTGGTGCTGTCGCTGGTGCTCTGCTCGGTGCCCGACCAGGCGGTGGCGCTACGCGAGGCGCGCCGGGTGCTCCGGCCCGGCGGCGAGCTGCGCTTCTACGAGCACGTGGTCGCGTCGACACCGGGCCTGCGCCGGGCCCAGCGTCTCGCCGACGCGACGCTCTGGCCGCTGCTCTGCGCCGGCTGCCACACCGCCCGCGACACCGTCGGCGCGATCCGGGCCGCCGGCTTCACCGTGACCGGGCTGGACCGGTTCCGTTTCCCCGCCTCCGGGATCCCGGCGCCCGCCTCGCCGCACGTGCTCGGCACCGCGACCCGCGCCTGACCGTCCGCCTGCCCACGCGCGGGGACGCCGGCCGGTGACTACCGGCCGGCGTCCCCGGCGCACGCTGATCGGGTGGCGTCAGCTCACGCTGATCGTGCCGTCCGGGGCGCGGACGCAGGACACGGCGCGGGAGCCGGTCACCGCCGCTCCGCTCAGGCACCGGCCGAGCACCTGGTGGCCGGCGGCGCTCGGGTGCCACGACTCCTGGCAGGTCTGGAAGTAGGTGCCGCAGGCGTTCGCGATCCGCTGGATGTCCAGCTTGTCGTAGCCGGAGAGGCTGGTCACGAAGGTGCCGCTCGGGCCGTCCATCAGCCGGATCGGGGTGGCCAGCGCGTTGGCCGGGCTGCCCGCCGACTCGCAGAGCCGGGCGCCGTCGAATGCCCGCTGCACGTTCAGGTAGACCAGGTCGTCGGCCGGGAACTCGGCGGCCAGCGTGCCGCGTACGGAGCTGACCAGCGTGCCGAGCCCCTGGGAGAAGCGCTGGCCCGGGGCCAGGCTGGCGCGGTGGATGGGGCAGCCGGCCGCGTACCGCTCCGCGCCCAGCGCGCGGAACTTGTCCCGGGTGTCGTCCCGGCTGTCCTCGCTCCAGTAGCTCTGGTCCAGCTCGTACGGCAGCGGGTTGGTGTAGTCCTGGAACACCACCCGGTGCTGGCCGTCCGCGTCGACCTCGTCGAGCGTGGTGAGCAGTTGCCGCAGCGCCGCCGTGGTCTCCGCGGTGGCGGCCGAGAACTGCGCGGCGGTGCCCAGGTCGGCGTCGGTGCACGGCTTCTGCTCCACCGGCCCGCCCAGGTACGCCCAGAACTCCCACCAGCCCGTCCACGCGTCCGCGATGAACCGGTTGGCGCACTTCTCCGCCACGCTGCCGAACGTGAAGGAGCTGTTGTTCGAGCCGAGCCCGACGAGCACCAGGTCGATGTCGTGGGTCCGGGCCACCGAGCGGAGCTGGTCGAGCTGGGCGGCCACCTGCCGGCCCTTGGCCCGGCTGGCCGAGGCGTTGGCGATGTCGTACGGCTGCCCACCCGAGCAGGCCAGGTTGAACCGCGCGGCGATGCCCGGCAGGTCGGCCCGGAACAGCGAGGCGTTCGGTGAGCGGTGGCAGAAGTAGGCGTTGGCGTTCGCCGCCGACCATCCGGGGAAGCCCTGCGCGACGCCGTTGACGTCGACCACCGGGGAGTACCCGCCGGCGCCCTCGCCGCTGATGAAGCTGTCACCCAACGCGACCGCGGCGGTCGGCAGCGCCGCGGCGGCGGGCGCGGCGGGCGCCACGGCGGCCGGCAGCGCTGCCGTGGCGAGCGCCAGCGCCGCCACGAGCACGGAACGACGGAACACGGACATGCCCCACCTCACCCTCACACATAGAAACGTGAAAGATCCTCTGAGGTGGCGATCACATCACGGGCGTGTGACGGGCGTCAATGCCCGGACACGTGGTCACGACCGGTGTTCACAATCCGCCCGCGAGCGACCGGGAAGACGAGCGGCGGCCCGGTCGTTGTCGGGCACGGACGCCGTCCCGCCGTCGTCGGACACCGCCGCCGGGGGCGGTCCTGCGGGTCGACCGGGCAACACCGCACCCGGGTGCATCGGACCTGTCGGAGCGCCGGGCTAGGCTCGCTGCGGCGCGCCGCGCCCGGCGATCGCCGTGGGGACCGCTCACGGTGAACGGCACCACACCGCCGAGACCTGGGAGTACGACCAGTTGACCGCACAGCCTGAGATGCTCTACGGGGCCGACGACCTGACCCACCTGGAGGGCCTCGACGCCGTCCGCAAGCGCCCCGGCATGTACATCGGCTCCACCGACAGCCGTGGCGTGGGTCACCTCGTCAACGAGATCCTCGACAACTCCACCGACGAGGGTGTCGCGGGTCACGCCACCGCCGTCGACGTGATCCTGCACGCCGACGGCTCGGTCCAGGTCGACGACGACGGCCGCGGCATCCCCACCGACGTGCACGCCAAGTCCGGCATCTCCGGCGTCGAGCTGGTGCTCACCCGGCTGCACGCCGGAGGCAAGTTCGGCGGCTCCGGCTACAAGACCTCCGGCGGCCTGCACGGCGTCGGCGCCTCCGCCGTCAACGCGCTCTCCCGCCGCTTCGACGTCACGGTCCGCCGCGCCGGCAAGGTGCACGCCATGTCGTTCCGCCACGGCGTACCCGGGATCTTCGACGGCGACGGCCCGGACGCGCCGTTCACCCCCGGTCCCGGTCTCCAGGTCGTCGGCGCCGTGAAGCGTGGCCAGCGCACCGGCACCTCGATCCGCTGGTGGCACGACCCGCGGTACTTCGAGACCGGCGCCACGCTCGACACCGAGGCGGTCCGGCTCAAGCTGCGCAACACCGCCTTCCTGGTCCCCGGGGTGGCCTACCGGCTGCGCGACGAGACCGGCGAGCAGGCCGTCGAGGAGCGCTTCCACTTCCCCGACGGCCTGACCGACATGGTGGAGTTCCTCGCCCCGGCCGGTGACCGCCCGGTCTCCGGCACGCTGCTTGTCACCGGCGAGGGCACCTACCGCGAGAACGCCGCCGACGCCAACGGCGTCATGCAGTCCAACGTGCAGCGTCGCGCCGAGGTCGAGATCGCGTTCCGCTGGGGCACCGGCTACGACCGCACCGTCGAGTGCTTCACCAACACCATCCGCAACGCCCACGGCGGTACCCACCGCAAGGGCTTCGAGCGCGCGCTGGCCCGCACCCTCGCCGAGGCCGCCCGCACCACCCGGGGCCTGCTCAAGCCCAAGGAGGACGCGCCCACCCTGGACGACGTCCTGGAGGGCATGACCGCGGTGGTGCACGTGCGGATCCCGGAGCCGCAGTTCACCTCGCAGACCAAGGACGAGCTCTCCACCGCCGGCATCACCAAGGTGCTCCAGGGCCTGGTCGAGGCGCACCTCAAGAGCTGGCTGGACGACCGCCGCACCAAGGCCGAGGCCCGCACGGTGCTCCAGAAGATCGTCGACGCGGCCCGGGTCCGGCTCACCCAGAAGCAGCAGAAGGACGCGGCCCGTCGCAAGACCGCGCTGGAGGGCGCGGCCATGCCGGCCAAGCTGGTCGACTGCCGCGCCGGAGGCATCGACAGAAGTGAGTTGTTCATCGTGGAGGGGGACAGCGCCCTCGGCACGGGGCGCCTGGCCCGATCCGCCGAATACCAGGCGCTGCTGCCGATCCGGGGCAAGATCCTCAACGTGCAGAAGGCCAACCTCCAGCAGGTGCTGGACAATGCCGAGTGCGCGGCGATCGTGCAGGTGCTGGGCGCCGGCTCCGGGCGGACGTTCGACCTGTCCACGCTGCGCTACGGCCGCGTGCTGATCATGGCGGACGCGGACGTCGACGGCGCGCACATCCGGACGCTGCTGATCACGCTCTTCGCCCGCTACATGCGACCGCTGATCGAGGCCGGCCGGCTCTACGCCGCGATGCCGCCCCTGCACAAGATCACCACCAGGGGGCGTAACCCGCAGACCGTCTACACCTACACCCAGGCCGAGATGGAGGCGACGGTCCGCAAGCTGGAGAAGGCCGGCAAGCAGATCGTCACCCCGATCCCGCGCTTCAAGGGCCTCGGTGAGATGGACGCCGACGAGCTGTGGGAGACCACCATGAACCCGGCCACCCGGGCGGTCCGCCGGATCACGCTCGACGACGTCGACGCCGCCGAGCGGATCCTCGAACTGCTCATGGGGGAGAAGGTCGAGCCCCGCCGCAACTGGCTCATCGACTCCGCCGACCGCGTCGACCGCGACGCCATCGACGCCTGACCACCGCGTTCGTTTCGGAAGGAAGCTGCACCATGGCACGCCGCAAGGACGACCGCGCGAAGGCCGATCTCTCCGCCTTCGACCAGGCCGGCGCCCGGGTCTTCGACAACCCGCTGGTCACCGAGGTTTCCGACTCCTACCTGGAGTACGCGTTCTCGGTCATCCACTCCCGCGCCCTGCCGGACGCCCGGGACGGGCTCAAGCCCGTCCACCGGCGCATCCTGTGGTCGATGCACGAGTCGGGGTTCCGGCCGGACCGGTCACACGTCAAGTCGGCCCGCGTGGTCGGCGACGTGATGGGCCGCTACCACCCGCACGGCGACACCGCGATCTACGACGCGATGGTCCGACTCGCGCAGGACTTCTCGCTCAACGTCCCGCTCATCGACGGGCACGGCAACTTCGGCAGCCCGGACGACGGCCCGGCCGCGGCGCGCTACACCGAGGCCCGGATGTCGCGGGAGGCCATGCTGCTCGTCGGCGAGCTGGGTGAGGACACCGTCGACGTCGAGCCCAACTACGACGGCTCGCTGACCCAGCCCACCGTGCTGCCGGCCGCCTTCCCGAACCTGCTGGTCAACGGCGCGTCCGGGATCGCGGTCGGGATGGCGACCAACATGATCCCGCACAACCTCGGCGAGGTGGTCCAGGCCGCCCGCTGGTTGATCAACCACCCGGACGCCACGCTCGACAAGCTCATGGAGTTCGTGCCCGGCCCCGACCTGCCCACCGGCGGGCTGCTGCTCGGCCTGGACGAGGTGCGCCGGGCGTACGAGACCGGGCGCGGCGTGGTGCGGATGCGTGGCCGGGTGGAGATCGGCCCGCTGGAGGGCAGCCGGGGCCGGCAGGCCATCACCGTCACCGAGCTGCCGTACGGCGTCGGCGCCGAGAAGGTCATCGCGGCCATCACCAACGAGGTCAACAAGACCAAGCGGCTGACCGGCATCGCCGACGTCAAGGACCTCACCGACCGGGAGAACGGCACCCGCCTGGTGGTCGAGTGCAAGGTCGGGGTCAACCCGCAGGCGCTGCTGGCCGACCTCTACCGGCTGACCCCGCTGGAGCAGTCCTTCGGCGTGAACAACCTGGTGCTGGTGGACGGCCAGCCGCGTACGCTCGGGCTCAAGGAGCTGCTGGAGGTGTTCCTGGCCCACCGCTACGAGGTGGTGACCCGGCGCACCGCGTACCGCAAGCGCAAGCGGGAGGAACGGCTGCACCTCGTCGACGGCCTGCTGATCGCGCTGCTCGACATCGACAAGGTCGTGAAGCTGATCCGGGCCAGCGAGGACGCCCAGGCCGCCAAGGACGGCCTGATGCAGAAGTTCAAGCTCTCCGAGATCCAGGCCGGCTACATCCTGGACACCCCGCTGCGTCGGCTGACGAGGTACGACCGGCTGGAGCTGGAGGCCGAGCAGGAGAAGCTGCGCGGGGAGATCGCCGAGCTGTCGACGATCCTGGACGATGAGAAGGTGCTGCGGAAGCTGGTCTCCGACGAGCTGGCCGCGGTGGTGAAGCAGTTCGGCGTGCCGCGGCGCACCACGCTCGTCGACGGCGACCTGAAGGAGGTCCTCGCCGCCTCGGTGCCGGCCGGCCCGCTGGAGGTCGCCGACGACCCGTGTCAGGTGATCCTCTCCGCGACCGGGCTGGTCGCCCGCACCGCGGCCGAGTCGGAGGAGGCGGCCGAGGCGCGTCGCCGCAGCGGCCGGGTCAAGCACGACGCGGTACGCGCCGTGGTGCACTCCACCGCCCGGGGGCGGGTGCTGCTGGTCACCAGCGCCGGCCGGGCGTTCAAGATCGACGTCCTGCCGTTGCCGGTGCTGCCGGAGCAGTCCGGCACGGTGTCGCTGCGCGGCGGCATGTCGGCCGCCGAGCTGGTGCCGTTGGCGCCGGGGGAGACCGTGGTCGGGCTGGCGCCGCTGGGCCCGTCCGCCGAGGGGTCGCCCGGTCTGGCGCTGGGCACCCGGCAGGGTGTGGTGAAGGTGTGCGCGCCCGACTGGCCGGTCCGCTCGGACGAGTTCGAGGTGATCTCGTTGCGGGAGGGCGACGAGGTGGTCGGCGCGTCCTGGCTGACCGACGGCACCGAGGCGTTGGCGTTCGTCTCCTCGGAGGCGTCGTTGCTGCGCTTCCCGGCGTCCCTGGTCCGTCCGCAGGGCGTCAAGGGCGGCGGGATGGCCGGCATCAACCTCCCGGCGGGGGCGCGGGTGGTCTTCTTCGGCGCGGTCCGCACCGACGACCCGCGGCACGGCGAGCCGATGGTGGTCACCTCGACCGGCGCCACGGTCAAGGTGACGCCGATGACGGCGTACCCGGCGAAGGGACGGGCGACCGGCGGCGTGCGCGCGCAGCGGCTCCTCAAGGGCGAGGTGGAGCTGTCGGTGGCCTGGATCGGCCCGCGGCCGGTGGGCGCGACGGCCAACGGTGACCCGGTGGACCTGCCCCCGGCGGATCCGCGCCGTGACGGTTCCGGCTTCGCCGTGATGCTGGGCCCCACCGTCATCGGCCACCACATCGACCGCGACTGACCCCACCCCCACCCACCTCCCACCCCCACCCCCTCACGTTGATCAAGGAGTTTGCGTCTGTTCCGGCGCACCGGCAGACGCAAACTCCTTGATCAACGCTCGGTCGACGGGTGCGGGTGGGGGGAGTGGTCGGGGTCGGGGTTGGGGGTGGTGTTGCGGAGGCGGGCGATCAGGCGCATGCCGTGGTAGATCGCCAGGGCGGCGGCGGTGCCCAGCGCGATGCCGTTGAAGGACAGGTCACCGACGGTCAGCGTGTAGTTGGCGGCGCCGACGATCACCGCGACCGCGGCGGTGAACAGGTTGACCGGGTCGTGGAAGTCGACCCGGTTCTCGATCCAGATGCGGGCGCCGAGCACCGCGATCAGGCCGTACAACGCGGTGGTGGCGCCGCCGAGCACACCGGCCGGCACGGTGAGGATCAGCGCGCCGAACTTCGGGCAGAGCCCGAGCAGGATCGCCGTGCCGCCGGCCACCCAGTACGCGGCGGTGGAGTAGACGCGGGTCGCGGCCATGACGCCGATGTTCTCCGCGTACGTGGTGGTGCCGGAACCGCCGCCGGAGCCGGCCAGCACGGTGGCGACGCCGTCGCCGAGGAACGCGCGGCCCATCTGCCGGTCGAGGTTGCGGCCGGTCATCGCCGCGACCGCCTTGACGTGCCCGGCGTTCTCCGCGATCAGCACCAGGATGACCGGGATGACCAGCACGACGGCGCGCAGGCTGAAGCTGGGCGTGTGGAACTCCGGCAACCCCACCCAGGCGGCCTGCCGCAGCCCGGTGACCGCCTGCTGGTCGAGTTGGCCGGTCAGCGCCGCGACCAGCCAGCCGACCACCACGCCGAGCAGGATCGACAGCCGGGCCAGGAAACCGCGGAACAGCACGGTGGAGACCAGGATGGCCAGCAGCGTGACCACGGCGATCAGCGGTTGCGCCTTGACGCCGGTGCCGGCGCCGCCGCCGTCCCAGGCGACCGGCGCGAGGTTGAGCCCGATCAGCGCGACGATCGCGCCGGTGACCACCGGCGGCATCAGGGCGTCGATCCACCGGGCGCCGGCCACGTGCACCACGACGCCGACCAGCGCCAGCGCGGCGCCCGCGACCACGATGCCGCCGAGAGCCGCGCCGATGCCGCCGTCGGTCTTGGCGGCGATCACCGGGGCGATGAACGCGAACGACGAACCGAGGTACGACGGCAGCCGGTTACCGGTGATCAGCAGGAACAGCAGCGTACCCAGGCCGGAGAAGAACAGCGTGGTGGCCGGCGGGAAGCCGGTGATCAGCGGCACGGTGAAGGTGGCGCCGAACATGGCGACCACGTGCTGCACGCCCACCCCGACGGTGCGCGGCCAGGAGAGCCGTTCGTCGGGATGGACCACGTCGCCGGGGCGTACCGACCGGCCGTCGCCGTGCACGGCCCACGTGGGGAACTGGGTCATCGCCTCGCCCTTTGTCTCGGGTGACGGGGGCGTGATCGACCCTGGGAGTTGTTTCTAGCACGGGGCCGGGTCAGGCCACCCCGGCGGGGCGGAACTGGACGCTGACCCGGGGCCCGACCGGGCGGGTGGTCTTCGGCACGGCGTGTTCCCAGGTGCGTTGGCAGGAGCCGCCCATCACCACCAGGTCGCCGTGGCCGAGCGGAAAGCGCAGGCCGGGGCCGCCCCCGCCGCGCGGGCGCAGCAGCAGCGGGCGGGGCGAGCCGAACGAGACGATCGCCACCATGGTGTCGGTGTGCGCGGAGCGGCCCTTGGTGTCGCCGTGCCAGGCGACGCTGTCCCGGCCGTCGCGGTAGAGGCACAGGCCGGCGGTGACGAACGGTTCCCCCAGCTCGGGCGCGTAGTGCCGGGTGAGCGCGTCGCGGGCGGCGGTGAGCACCGGGTGCGGCAGCGGTCGACCGGCGGCGTACCAGCAGAGCAGGCGCGGCACGTCGACCTCGGCGTCGTACATGGTGCGGCGCTCGGCCCGCCACGGCACGTCGTGCCGGAGCGTGTCGAGCACCGCGTCGGAGCCCCGCACCCAGCCGGGCAGGTGGTCGACCCAGGCGCCCCGGCTCAGCTCGTGCCGGGTCCGCCCGGCGAGCGGGCCGAGGGTCGGCCCGTGCTCGGCCAGGTCGAGCATCGAGGGCTGGTACGCGACGTCGGACACGCAGGCGATCGTACCCCGGCGGTCGAACAGGCGTACGACGGATCAGCGTCGCAGCATCCGGCGGACCGGGTCCGGGACGGCCTGCTTGATCCGCTCGCGCAGCCCCTGCGCGCGCAGCGTGCGCACGGTGTCGGCGAGCCGGCGGTTCTCGTCGTGGAGCCGCTGGATGCGGATCAGCAGCTCGGCCGGTCCGGTGGCGGCGGCCGGGCGGACCGCGGGCGGGAACTCGGTCTCCGCGACCCGCCTGTCGAACGCCGCGGCGCTGTCGCCGTCGGCGAACGAGGTGCCCAGGTCGTGCTTGGCCAGGAACGCGGTAATGGTGTCGAAGCGGGCCTTGTGGCCCTCGGTCAGCGCGGTGTAGTCGGCCTCGGCGTAGAGGTCGGCGGCGTCGACGTCGGCCGGCACGTCCCGCATGATCCGGTGCGGGATGCCGAAGTAGCGGGCCAGCTCCAGGGTCCGCGAGTCGTGCGCGAACAGGTAGCCGGGCGTGCCGGCGATCAACGCCGTGATGGTGCCGTGGATGCGGGTGCCGAAGTTGAAGTCGAAGCCGGACAGGTGCGCCATCCAGGTCCACGGGTCGACGAACATCCGCACCTTGTCCTCGACGAAGAGCGGGTGCGAGGTGTGCAGCGGCATCTCGCTGTGCTTGCCCCGGTGCTCGGGCGCGTCGCCGTAGAGCAGCGTGCCGAGTGTGCGCAGGTCCTGCGGCACGTAGCACAGGTTCGGGTAGCGCTCCCGGTGGTGGCGGACGACCGGGGCCATCGACGAGACGTACGGGGAGATGGTCAGCGCGATCCGGGCGTCGGTGGTCAGCTCCGGCCGGGTCTTCGCCAGCGTGAACGTGTCCCCGTGCAGGAACATCGACGGGCAGCCGATCTGCTCCACCGCGGAGAAACCGAGCGTACGCAGGTAGCTCTCGGTGATCTCGCCGCGCACCCCGATGCTGTGCGACCGGTCGAGCACCGCCCGGCAGAACGCGCTCACCGGCTCGTCGATCTGGCGGAGGTACTCCCGGTCGCCGTCGACGTTCGTCTGCACGCCGACGCCGAGGACCACCACCGGGATCTTCAGCCGCTCGATCAGCCGGGTCATCGGTTCGAGGCGGTTGATGAAACTGCGCCGGAACGCGTTGGCCAGCGGAATGACGAAGACGTCGTACCGTTCGTTGATCTCGTCGGCGTCGCGCGGGTCGGCGAGCTTCCGGGTCGACGTGACCTCCGCCGTGGAGGTGGCCAGCAGCTTGTTCGCGGCGTGGCTGAAGACCAGGTTGCCGGTGTTGTCGCTGATCCAGTTGCCGGCGAAGGTCTCCTCGGGCGTCAGGACGTCGAACGGGCCCTTGCGGGCGCGGAGGAGGATCCGCTGGTGCATCCGGTTGCTCACCTTCCGTACGGGCCCGGCGGGCCCGGTGGGGCCCCGCCGCGCGGGAACGGAAATCCTATCCGCCGCCCGCCGGGACCGGCCCGGACGTCGCCGCGCCGGAATCCGCCCCCGGCCACCCGGTAAGGTGCCCGGGATGACCAGCGCCCCGACCACCACCCGTGTTCCGCGTCTGCCGTCGCTGACCGGCCTGCGGTGGATGGGGGCCCTGCTGGTCTTCGGCTTCCACGCGGGCACCATGCGGATCATCGCGGAGCCACAGTGGCAGGCCGTGATGGGCAAGGTCTTCAGCCTGGGCCTCTCCGGCGTCGAGTTCTTCTTCATCCTCAGTGGCTTCGTGCTCGTCTGGTCGTACCGGGACGGCGAGTCGGGGTGGACGTTCCTGCGCCGCCGGGCGGCCAAGATCTACCCGAACCACGTGGTGACGTTCCTGGCGGCGCTGGCCGTGGCGGCCTGGTTCGCCGACCCGGTGCTGCCGTGGGCCGCGATCGGGAACCTGTTCCTGGTCCAGGCGTGGATCCCGCTCAACGGCTACTTCTACAGCATCAACAACGTGAGCTGGTCGCTCTCCTGCGAGCTGGCCTTCTACCTGTGCCTGCCCCTGGTGGTGCCGTGGCTGCGCCGGGCGCGTACCGGCGTGCTCCGGGCCGTGCTGGTCGCCGCGCCGCTGCTCATCCTGGCACTCTGGCCGGGCCAGCACCTGGTGCCCGAGGAGCAGCGGTGGTGGTTCACGCAGATCTTCCCGGTCACCCGCTCGCTCGAGTTCTGGATGGGAGCGGCGGCGGCCGAGCTGATGCGCCGCAACCGCTGGCGCGGCCCCGGACTGACCACCGCCAGCCTGGCCTTCGTCGCCACCTGGGCGGTCGCCGCGCTGTGGATCCGGGCCGAGTTCTGGGCGGCGCTGCTCGCCGTCGCGTACCTGCTGGTCATCACCGCGGCGGCGAACGCCGACGTGCGGGGCCGGCGGACCCCGTGGCGGTCCCGGCCGATGCTCTGGCTCGGTGAGGTCTCGTTCGCGTTCTACCTGGTCCACGTGCTGGTCATGGTGACCGTGCTGCGGCTCACCGGGGACTGGGGGACCGGGCTGCCCGGGTGGCGGGGCCCGCTCGCGGTGCTCGGCTTCCTACTGCTCACCCTGGCGCTCGCCGCCGTGCTGCACCGCTGGGTGGAGGAGCCGATGATGCGCCGCCTCGGCCCGTCGCGCCGGGCCCGCGGCGGTCCGGCCGCCGCCGCGCCGGCACCGGGCGTGCCCGCACCGCGCGCGGCCGTCGACGACACCGGCGCGGCGTCCGCCGGGGAGCCGGACCCGTCGATCGAGTACGCCGGGCGGCGCCGGCCGGACTGAGCGGTCCACCCTGGTCAACGGCGTCGCGACACGCCGGGCGACGATGCGCCGTGCCCGGATCGGCGGTAATTTGTTCCCGTGGCTCCGATCGCGCTCACCTGTCCCGTGTGGTGGGTGGCGCGCTGGGTCGCACGGATGCTGGCCAGCCTGGCCGTGGTCGTCGCCTGTTCGCTGGGCGCCGCCACGCTGCCGACCGGCGTGTCCCCGATCGCACCCGCGGCGGCCGGCCCGGCCGCCGGGTTGCGGGCCGACGCCGCCGAACGGCCGAACGGCAGTGTCGCCGACCGGCAGGGCGACACCGTCGTCGACCGGCAGGGCGTCCCCGCCTTCGATCGGCAGCGGAGCCGCGTCGGCGTTCCCGAGCCGCAGCCGGTGGGCGATGTCCCGCCCCCGACCGGGCGGCACCCGTTCCCGGTCGGCCAGCCGCCGGCTCCGGCCGGTCCGCGGGCCCCGCCCGCCCGCTGACCCGCCACGGGCCCGGCCCGTGACCGCGCCCACCGAACCTCACCCCGCACCGCCTCTCGGCGGCCCGGCGGCGCCCGGACTCCGGCCGCGCCCCGCCCCCGACCGGCCGTGCGGAGTTACCCGCCACTGTCTCCCGTGAGGTGCCGACCATGTCGCAGACCGTTCTCCTCAATTTCCTCACCGCCGTCCCCGAGGCCGCCGCCATCTGGTCGGCGCTGACCGTGCTCGCCCTCGTCCTGCTCGCCGTGCTGGTCGCGCGACCGGAACGCGACGGCGCGGGGGAGCCGGCACTCGAACCCGTCGACGCGGAGGCGCTCCACCGCGCCGACCTGGCCCGGTACGCCGACGAGGTGGCGGTGGCCGCCGCCGGGGCCGCGCAGACCGCCCGTCGCCGTCGCGAGCAGTGGCTGACCGCCCAGAGCGAGGCCGAGCGGGCCTGGACCGCCTACGACGAGGCGGACGCCGCCGCCCGCCGCCTGGCCGGCGCCGGCGCGCTGCCCGCCCCGCACACACCCCGCACCCCTGCCGAGTACGCGGCGCGCGAACGCTGGCTGCACCACGCCGCCATGACGGCGCACTGGCGGGGGGAGCTGACCGCCCGCCAGCTCGCCGACGTGCTCGCCCACCGCAACGGGTGGGACCCGCGCCGGCACCCGGCCGAGCAGGAGATCGTGCTGGCCCGGACCGTCCGCGACGGGCGGCGGGCCGGCTGGGAGACGGCCGCCGAGCGGGAACGCCTCGCGTGGCGGGACGCCGAACTGGCCGCCGAGGCGGCCCGCACGCTCGCCGCCGAGGCGTACGCGGCTGCCACGGCGCTGCGGCCGGTGCCCACGTCCCGCGTCTCGTCGGCGAGCCGCGTCCCGGCCCCGTCGGCGGTGCGGTGGCGTCCGGCCCGCGTCGGCTGAGCGTCCCGGGGAGCACGTCGACCGAATCGTTACCCGAAACCGGTGAGGCCGGTCACCGGTGCCGTCCGCCGGCGACCGTCCGGATCGATGGCCCCTGCTGCGCCCGCTGCCCGATTCTTCGTCGGCCGGATGTCCGCTTCCTGCCGCACGGCGCCGACGTAGCCGCTTGTCCCATTGCGGGAGGTCGGTGACCGGCTGTTCCGAATCCGTAGTCGTCGAGGATGTTTACGCAGGTGAGAGCGCTTGGCAGGGCCTGTACCCGCCGGTAGTGTCGGCGCGTCCGGTGCGGTTCCCGATCGCAGATGGCGACGCCGCGCCGACCCGCCTAATCGTGCATACGAACCGGGGACCCAACGCAACACCGGGGTGAATCCGCGAGCCCACGGCCGCGGTAGGGCGTACTTCCCGCCCGAATCCGTCAGCTAACCCGGTCGGCGGCCACGGAAGGAGTTCCATCCCGTGCCCACCACCCCCCGAACGTCTCCCCGCCTCCACGGCCCCGGGGTGCCGGCGCTCGCCTGACGCGACGCGCTTCCGACCCCGTCCCGCCCGGCATCCGGGCGACTTCCCGCGGCCGTCCCGCCCGCCAGCGCGTGTGAGTTTCTCCACGCGCGGGGTCGGCGCGTGCCGCCCACCCCGTGGAGGAAACCCGTGAAGTACCACCTGAAGCGCCACCTGCGTCGCCTCGCGACCGAGCGTCCGTACCAGATCATCGCCGGTTCGGCGGCGGCCCTCGTGCTGGCCGGTGGCACCGGCGCCGCGCTGACCGCCACCGACGGCGCGCCGACCCGGCAGGAGAACACCGCCGCGGTGGCGGAACTCGGCTCCCGCCTCGGCGACACCGCCAGCCGCAGCGAGGCGCGCATCGCCGTCCCGTCGCCGAGCGCGTCGCCGAGCGCCTCGCCCCGCCGCTCGCCCAGCGCCTCGCCCACGGCCTCGCCGTCGGCGAAGGTCGCCGACCCGGACACCACCCGCAAGGCCACGCCGAAGCCGCCGTCGAGCAAGGTGCTCGACTACGACTACCAGGCGCAGACCACCTACTACTACTGCGGCCCGGCCGCGGTGCGGAACGCGCTCAGCGCCACCGGCATCGAGCGCAGCCAGGACACGCTCGCCGTCGCGCTCGGTACCACCGAGATGGGCACCAACTCGGCCGAGGACACCACCCGGGTGCTCAACCAGCAGGTCAAGGGCGACCCGTACCGGACCCGCATGATCCCCGGCACGGCCACCAAGGCGCAGATCGACCGGCTCCAGGCCGACGTGGTCAACGCGGTCCGCAACGGCCGGGCGGTGGTCTCGAACGTCGTCGGGGACGCCACCGACACCAACGGCGGCTGGCACTCGTTCCCGGGCGGCCACTACATCGCCGTGGTCGGCTACCAGAACGACGGTCGGACCGTACGGATCGCCGACTCGGCCGACCCGTCGCTGCCGGCGTACTGGATCAGCACCATCGACCTGGCGAACTGGATGGCCACGCGCGGCTACTCCGCCTGACCGTACGCGTCGAAGGCCGGCACCCCTGTCCGGGGTGCCGGCCTTCGCGTTGTCTCAGCTGTTCCAGTGCTTGCCGACGAGGTCGGTGGCCTGCTTCTCCCACTGC
>NZ_JBEZCX010000016.1:41428-164934 GCF_040647835.1 Micromonospora sp. NPDC049240 | reverse complement strand
AAGCTCCAGGGCCAGACCCGCTACCTGATGATCGTCGAGGCCATCGGCGCGCAGGGCCGCTACTTCCGGTCCTTCACCGCGACCAGCCTGAACGGATCGTGGACACCGAACGCGGCCACCGAGAGCAACCCGTTCGCCGGCAAGGCCAACAGCGGCGCCACCTGGACCAACGACATCAGCCACGGCGAACTGATCCGCACCACCGCCGACCAGACCTTCACCGTCGACCCCTGCAACCTGCAACTGCTCTACCAGGGTCGAGCCACCAACTCCGGCGGCGACTACGGCCTGCTGCCGTACCGCCCGGGTCTGCTGACGCTCCAGCGCTAGTCGGGCGAGGAGAGATGCGATGAGGAAACTCAGACCGCCCCGTACCGCGCTGGTGACGGCCGGCACGGTGCTGCCGCTGGAGGTGACCGCCCACCAGGGCGACGGCAAGGTCACGCTGGTCATCCTGAACCGCTCGACCAGCGCGGTGAGCGCGAGCGCGCCATCTCCACCGTGGTGCTGACCCTCTGAAAACGGTGGGGGGCGGGAGCGGCTGCGCCACTCCCGCCCCCCACGCCGGGCTCAGCTCGCGTACGTCTCGAACTCGCCGACCCTCGGCGTACCGTTCGAGCTGTTGATCTTGAAGTTGATCTTCTGGAGCGACGTGGCGGCGAAGCTGATCGCACCCGCCCCGCTCCCCGAGGCGAGGACCGCGCCGGTGTCGTTGTTGACGAGCTGCCAGGACCCGATCGAGCCCTGGGTGCCGGACGGTTCCCGAATGATCACCCGGGACACCCGGGTGGCGGAGCCCCACTTGATCGAGATGGTGCCGGTCGAACCGGACGGCGACCACCAGGTGCCGAGGTTGGCGTCGCGCACGTTGCCGTAGCTGGTGCCGTCGGCCTTGCTGGAACCGTCCGCGCCGGCGCCGGAGGCGAGGCTCAGGTTGGTCCCGCTGGGCGGCGGCGGGGTGGTGGTCGTCGGCGGCGGGGTGGTCGGCGCGGGCGTGGTCGGCGCGGGCGTGGTCGGCGTCGGGGTGGTGGGCGGCGGGGACTGCGGCGTGCAGTTGCCGTCCGACGTCCGCAGGCCGGTGTTGGCGCCCGCCGTCTGGCGGACGATGTCCGGCACGCAGCTCGCCCCGTCGAGACGGTACGAGTAGGGGATGGCGACCGTGGTGGTGGACGTCGGGTTCGGCCCGGCCGGGTAGTTCTCGTTGCCCGGGGCCGACCAGGTCACGTTGTCGAAGATGTTGCCGCCGACCTGCCAGGTGCCGCGCTCGTTGGTGTAGAACGTGCCGAGCACGTCCTTGGAGTTGCGGAAGTAGTTGTTCTCCACCTTGGCCCGGGCGCCGGCGCGGGAGTTGATGCCGGACTCGTGCAGCCCCGAGTAGTGGTTGTTGTACATGTGCGCGACACCGCCGCGCAGCAGCGGCGTGCGGGAGTCGATGTTCTCGTAGAGGTTGTGGTCGAACGTGATGAAGCTGTTCGACCGGTCGCTCTCGCTGGAGCCGATGAGCCCGCCGCGGCCGGAGTTGCGCAGGATGCTGTAGGACAGCGTCACGTACTGGGTGTCGTCCTTCATGTCGAAGAGGCCGTCGAAGCCCTCCGCCTCCCCGCCGGACGCCTCCAGCGTGACGTGGTCGACCCAGATGTTGCGGACCGTGCTCTCCATGCCGATGGCGTCGCCGCCGTTGGAGGTGGGCGAGCCCGACTTCTTGACGTTCCGCACCGTGACGTTCTGGATGATGATGTTGCGGGAGTCGCGGATGTGGATGCCGAGCTGGTCGAAGACCGCGCCGCCGCCCACCCCGATGATGGTGACGTTGCTGATCTGCTTCAGCTCGATCACGCCGGCCGCGGTGTTGCAGCTCGAACCCGAGACCTTGGTGGTGTTGCCGTGGTTGATGGTCCCGGAGACCTCGATGACGATCGGGGTGCTGCTGCTGGCCCGGTTGCAGAGCGCGGCGTGGATCGCGGTCCCGGTGGTGGCCCGCACCGTCTGCCCGCCCGCGCCGCCGGTGGTCCCGCCGTTCTGGGTCGCGAAGCCGGTGGCGGTCCCGGCCGCCGCCGACGCCTGCGGGGTCGGCATGGCCACGGCGACCGCGACCCCCACCGCCGCCGTGGCCAACGTGGCCTGAAGTCGCCGTGTGACTGGTCGTTCCATGGACGCCTCGATTCGTTTTCGCGCATGCCGGATCGACCGGCTGCCGCCGAACAGGAAAAGGTGAATAGCGGCGACACGATCAGGCGCGTCACCAGCGGTTCCCATCCATTCGCGGCGCCCGGCCCGCGAATGAAACATCGATGTGACGCAATCGTAAGAAAGCGCTTTCGCTCAGGGCAAGGGCTGGCGTTTGCAGGTTTTTTGCACTACTGCGGACCCGGCGCACAGGCGTGCGCCGGGTCCGTGGACGACATCCCCTAGGCGGCGGGGGCGCAGCAGGCGTTCTCGGCGGGCTTCTCCAGCCGTGGCGAGTCGGCCTTGACGGTGTAGACCTCCCAGCGCTCGTCGCCGGGGCCGCGCACCCACACCTTGTCCTGCAACGCGTAGCAGCACTCGGTGTCGTTCTCGGCCAGCGTGACGAGGCCGGAGTCGGTCAGGCGACGGGTGGCGGCGTCGACCTCGTCGGTGCTGGGCACCTCGACGCCCAGGTGGTCCAGCGCGGTGGGCTGCTCGGCCTCCCCCTCGAGGAGGACGAGCTTCAGGGGCGGGTTCTCGATGGCGAAGTTGGCGTAGCCGGGGCGACGCTTGGCCGGCTCGACGCCGAACAGCTTGGCGTAGAACGCGACGGAGCCTTCGAGGTCGGACACGCGCAGGGCGAGCTGGACTCGGGACATGGCGACTTTCTCCTTGTCTAGATGACTGTCGAAGCAGCCCTCAGGTTGCCGCCTGTTTCGACATCTGTCAAGCTAGACGTATGTCAAAACAAGCGACCCCGGACGCGGTCGCCTGCTGCGCCCCGATCGCGGCCCGCCCCCTGGGGCCCGATCAGGCCGCGGTGATCGCGCCCCTGTTCAAGGCGCTGGGTGACCCGATCCGGCTGCGGCTGATGTCGATGATCGCCTCGGTGCCGGAGATCTGCGTCTGCGATCTCACCCCGGCCTTCGACCTGTCCGGGCCGACCATCTCGCACCACCTCAAGGTCCTCCGCGAGGCCGGCCTGGTCGACGCCGACCGGCGCGGGACCTGGGTCTGGTACCGCGTCCGGCCCGAGGCGCTCCGGCAGCTCGGCGCGCTGCTGGAGACCACGGCCGCCGCCGGTGACGGGCACCCGGCGTGAGCCTCCCCCTGTCCCGGCGGGCGTCGGCCGAGTTCGCCGGCACCGCGCTGCTGGTCACCGCCGTCATCGGCTCGGGCATCGCCGCCACCCGGCTGTCCCCCACCGACACCGGGCTGCAACTGCTGGAGAACGCGATCGCCACCGCCCTCGCCCTGGGCGCGCTCATCCTGACGTTCGGCCCGGTCTCCGGCGCGCACCTCAACCCGGTCGTCTCCGCCGTCGACTGGTGGCTCGGCCGCCGCGCCGGCACCGGCCTGACCGGGCGCGACCTCGCCGCGTACGCGATCGCCCAGACCGCCGGCGCGGTCACCGGCGCCGTCCTCGCCCACCTGATGTTCGACCTGCCGGCGATGGCCTGGTCCCGCACCGACCGGAGCGGCGGGCACCTGTGGCTGGCCGAGGTGGTCGCCACCGCCGGCCTGGTCCTGCTGATCTTCGCGCTGGCCCGCTCCGGCCGCACCGCCGCCGCGCCGGCCGCGGTCGGGGCGTACATCGGCGCGGCCTACTGGTTCACCTCGTCGACCTCGTTCGCCAACCCGGCCGTCACGGTCGGCCGGGCGTTCTCGGACACGTTCGCCGGCATCGCCCCGGCCTCGGTGCCCGGCTTCCTGGTCGCCCAGGTCGTCGGCGGTCTGGTCGCCGTCGCCGCGCTCGCCCTCTGGTACCCCCACGCCGGCGACGACGCCGACGCCGTGGTCGTGCCCCACCTCACCCCGGAGACCGAAGCCCGATGAGTCACCAACCCACCGTCCTGTTCGTCTGCGTCCACAACGCCGGCCGCTCCCAGATGGCCGCCGGCTGGCTGCGCCACCTCGCCGGGGACGCCGTCGAGGTGCGCTCCGCCGGCAGCGAACCCGCCGACCGGATCAACCCGGTCGCCGTCGAGGCCATGCGCGAGGTCGGCATCGACATCACCGACCGGACGCCGGCCCGGCTCACCTGGGACGCCGCCGAGGCCAGCGACGTCATCGTCACCATGGGGTGCGGCGACGCCTGCCCGGTGTTCCCCGGAAAACGCTACGAGGACTGGCAGCTCACCGATCCGGCCGGCCGGTCGCTGGACGTCGTCCGTCAGGTCCGCGACGAGATCCGGCAGCGGGTGGCGCACCTGATCAGCACGCTCGACGTTCCGGCCTAGCCGACGCTCGGGCACTACCGCTGACCGGCCCGTTCGGGGTGGGGCGGGGCGTGGTCGCGGGGGCGGGCGGCGCCCCGGGTGCGTTGGATGAGCACCACACAGGCCAGCACCGCCCCGGCCACGGCGACGGTGGCCGGGGTGATCGCCTCGCCGAGCAGCAGCGCCGACCAGACCAGCGTGAGCACCGGCTGGACGAGCTGGATCTGCCCCACCTTGGCGATGCCGCCCCGGGCCAGTCCGGCGTACCAGGCGAAGAAGCCGAGGAACATCGAGACCAGCGTGAGGTAGCCGAACGCGGTCCAGCCGGCGGCACCGGCCCGCGGGTGGTGGGCGGCGGCGGCCACCACCGTGACCGGGATCGTGACCGGCAGCGAGAGCAGCAACGCCCAGCAGATCGTCCGGGCGCCACCGAGCTGACGGGCCAGCACGCCGCCCTCGGCGTACCCGAGGCCGCACAGCACGACGGCGGCGAGCAGGAACAGGTCCGCCAGGGAGAGCGTGCCGCGCATCGAACCGCCGGTGGCGAGGAACGCGAGCACCAGCGCCAGCCCGGCGGCACTGGCGAGCCAGAACAGCGGTGGCGGTCGTTCGCCGGCCCGGAGCACCGCGAAGACCGCCGTCGTGGCGGGCAGCACGGTGACGACGACCGCGCCGTGCGCGGAGGTCTGCGTGGTGAGCGCGAGCGACGTGAACAGCGGGAAGCCGACGACCACGCCGAGCGCGACGACGGCCAGTCGCCGCCACTGGACCGGGGTGGGGCGCGGGGCCCGGGTCAGGCGGAGGTACGCCGCCGCGAGCAGCGCCGCGCCGACGGCCCGTCCGAACGCGACGAACCACGGGTCGAGCGTGTGCACGGCGACGCGGGTGGCCGGGAGCGACATGCTGAACGCCAGCACACCCAGCGCGCCGAGCGCGACACCGGCGCCCGGCCGGGCCGTTACCGTCGTGGGTTCAGTAGCGCTACTCTGTTCCGTCATGAATGATGGTAGCGCTACCGACCGCGTTGTCCACCACCTGCGTACGCTGGTGCGGGCCGCCGCGCCCGGGACGCGGCTGCCGTCGGTGCGGGAGCTGACCGCCCACCACTACGCCTCCCCGGTGACGGTCGCCGAGGCGACCCGGCGGCTCGTCGCGGAGGGGCTGGTCGAGACGCGGTCGGGTCGGGGCGCGTTCGTGGCGGCCCGGCGCGTCGACCCGCCCCGCCCGGACCTGTCCTGGCAGACCGTCGCGCTGGGCTCCCGGCGCTCCGGCGGCGAGGAGATGCAGGCGCTCCTGGCGTTGCCGCCGGCCGGGGCCATCCCGTTGACCGGCGGCTACCTGGACGCGGAACTCCAGCCGGCCGTCGCGCTCGGCGCGGCGCTCGCCCGCGCGGCCCGCCACCCGGCGGCGTGGCAACGCGGCCCGGTCGAGGGGCGCGCCGACCTGCGGGCCTGGTTCGCCCGCGAGACCGGCGGCGGCCTGCGCGCCGAGGATGTGGTGATCTGCCCGGGCGGACAGGCCGCTCTCGCGTCCACCCTGCGGGCGCTCACCGTGCCCGGCGACACGTTGCTCGTCGAGTCCCCCACCTACCTGGGCGCGCTGGCCACCGCGCACGCCGCCGGGCTGCGGGTGGTGCCGGTGCCCGCCGACGCCGACGGGGTCCGCCCCGACCAGCTCGCCGCCGCGTTCGCCCGCACCGGCGCCCGGTTGTTCTACTGCCAGCCGCTGCACGCCAACCCGCACGGCGCGACGCTCAGCCCCGCCCGGCGGGCCGAGGTGGCGACCGCGATCCGCGAGGCCGGCGCGTTCCTGGTCGAGGACGACTACGCCCGGGACCTGACCATCGACGGCGAGGCGCCGCCACCGTTGGCCGCCGACGACCCGGACGGACACGTGGTCTACCTGCGCTCGCTGACCAAGCCGGCCGCCCCCGGCCTGCGGATCGCCGCGCTGGGCGCGCGCGGGCCGGCCGGGGAACGCCTGCGCGCCGCCCGGCTGCTCGACGACTTCTTCGTGGCCGGGCCGCTGCAACAGGCCGCGTTGGAGTTCCTCGCCGCGCCGGCCTGGGACCGGCACCGCCGTACGCTGCGCAAGGAGCTGCGGGCCCGCCGGGACGCGCTGCTCGCGGCGCTGGACCGCCACCTGCCGGCGCTGACCCCGCCCGACGTCCCCCGCGGCGGCCTGCACCTGTGGGTCCGGTTGCCGGACGGCGCCGACGACGTCGCGGTGACCGCGCGGGCCGCCGCCGAGGGGGTCACCGTGTTCCCCGGGCGACCCTGGTACGCCGCCGAACCGCCCGCGCCGCACCTGCGCCTCACCTACGCCGCCGCCCGGCCGGAGATGATGGACGAGGCGGTCCGCCGGCTAGCCGTCGCACTCGGACGCTGACGCCCGGCCCGACCCCGCCACGCCCGGCGGCAACCACATGGCGGGATCGCGCCGGAAACGCACAGCACAGGGGGTGACCGGTTACGGTGTGTCGGGCACAGTAGTCCCGTGAACGATACTCGTAGCGAATCGGCAACCGGCCCGACACCAGCGGTCCGGGTCGCCGTGCTCGGCGCACCCAGCCTGTGCCGGACACTCGTGGCCGGAGTGGTCGCGGCGGCGGCCGACTTCGAGGTGGTGGCCGAGGGCGACACGGACGCCGGCGGCCTGTGCCGCCGCGCCGACCTGGCGTTGCTCGACCTCAACCCGGAGGACGAGCCGGCGACGGTGGTCGCGGCACTGCGCGCCGCCGCGCCGGACTGCGCGGTCGTGGTGCTGACGAACCGGCCGAGCGCCCGGGTGCTGCGACTGGTGCTGAACCTGTGCGTGCGTGGGGTGGTCGCCAAGGACGTGCCACCGGAGGAGATGCTCACCCAGTTGCGGGCCGTCGCCCAGGGGCGCCGCGCGATCGACCCGCTGACCGCCGTCGCCGCGCTGGACACCGTGGTCAACCCGCTGAGCGAGCGGGAGCGGGAGGTGGCCGCCACCGCCGCGAAGGGTCTGCCCAGCCGGGAGATCGCCGCGGTGCTGCACCTCGCTCCCGGGACGGTCCGCAACCATCTGTCCAGCCTGCTGCGCAAGACCGGCGGCCGGAACCGCTGGGAGGCGGTGCAACGCGCCCAGGAGGCCGGCTGGATCTGACAACAGGCCGACACCGGGTGTCGTCGGCACAGTGACTTAAATAAGATTCCTGACGGCTGGTTATCAGTTGTTCACGATAGGTCAGGAAGACGGGGGTCATGGCAGGGAGACGACATGGTCCGCACGCTGCTCGCGCTCAAGGGACGGCTGGTCCGGGGCGCGCTCGCCCACCTGCTGACCGCCCAGGGCGACATCGACGTGGTCGCTGAGGCGGACACTCCCCACGCCGTCCGGGCCGCGCTGCTCGGCGAACGCCCCGACGTCACGGTGGTCGACGTCGACGTCGTACCGGTGAACCAGCTCGCCCGGCTCGCCGCCGCGGCCGACGGCAGCCACGGCGGCCGGCTGCTGGTGCTGGTGGACCAGCGGCGGGCCGGGCGGCTGCGCGCGATGCTCGCCGAGCATCGCGGGTGGATCGGTTTCCTCAACCACGACGTGCCGCCCGAACGGATCGCCGAGGGGGTCCGGCAGATCGCCGACGGTCAGGTCGTGCTCGACCCGGACCTGGTCGTCGCCGCGCTCGAGGTGGCCGACAATCCGTTGACCCCCCGGGAGCGGGAGGTGCTGGACGTGGTAGCCGAGGGCCTGCCGGTCCGCGAGGTCGCCCAGAAGCTGGGCGTCTCACCGGGCACGGTCCGCAACCACCTCTCCCACATCATGGCCAAGACGGGCGCCCGGACCCGCTGGGAAGCGGTGCGGACCGCCCGGGAGTCCTGCTGGATCTGACCGGTCGCCGCCGCCCTCCCAGTAACCCACCATCTCCCGGTACGCCGCCGAACCGGCCAGCAGCCCGTGGTGACTGTCCAGGTGGGCCTGCCCGCCGTCGAGCAGCAGCACGCGCCGGGCCCGCACCGCCGAGCTGATCCGGTGCGCGATCACCACGAGGGTGCCGGGCCGGGCGGCGAACGCCATTTCCAGGCGCGCCTCGGTGGCCGGGTCCAGGTGGCAGGTCGCCTCGTCGAGGATGAGCAACGGCGCCGGCGACAGCCAGGCCCGCAGCAGCGCCACCTGCTGGCGCTCCCCGGCGGAGAGCCCCGCCGGCCGCAGCGTCGCGTCGAGGCCACCGAGCCGGGCCACCAGCTCGGCCAGGCCCAGCCGGTCCGCCGCCCGGCGGATCGTCGCGTCGTCCAGGTCGGGCCGCAGGTAGCGGACGTTGTCCCGGACCGTGCCGGTGAACACGTACGCCTCCTGCGGGATCAGCACCCGGCGGGCGGCCAGCTCGGCCGGCGTCGCCACGCCGGTCGGCATGCCCGCGACGCGGACCGTGCCCGAGTCGGGGCGCAGCACGCCGGCCATCAGCCCCGCCAGCGTGGACTTGCCGATCCCGCTCGCGCCGACGATCGCCAGGTGGTCGCCGGCCGGCACGGTCAGGTCGAAGCCGTCGAGCACCGGCGCGGCGTGCGGCCCGTACCGGAACGTCACCGCCCGCAGCGACAGCGCGGGCGCGGCCGGATCGGGCGGCGGCGCCACCGTCGCCACGCCGCTCTCCCCCGGGGGTACGCAGGTGCGCAGCAGCCGGTCGAGGGTGACCACGAAGCGCAGGCCGCCGGCCGCCACCCCCTGGAACAGCGTGTGCAGCGCCGGCTGGATGCCGTGCACGACGTAGACCAGCGCGCCGAGCAGCGCGCCCGCCCCGAGGCCGCGCCCGAGCAGCCACGGCGCGGCCAGCAGCAGCACCGGCACCGGCAGCCACCCGCCGACGGCCAGACTCAGGCTGCGCGCGGCGGCCATGGTCGCCAGCCGCCGCTCCACCCGCGCCTGCGCGTCGACGTGCCCACCGAGCCAGCCGACGACCCGGTCCCCGGTGCCGCTGACCAGGACGTCACGATGGCCGCTCACGGCGACCACCGCGTCCCGGCCGAGCCGCTCACCGGCCCGGACGTAGTCGCGTTGCCGGGCCACCATCGCCGGCAACGCCGCGACGAAGAGCAGCAGGCCGGCGAGGACCGGCACGGTCACCAGCAGCGCGACCGGGACCGCCAGGGAACAGAGGCCGACCACGGCCGCGCCGGCGGCGAACACGAAGCCCCGGACCACCATCAGCAGGCCGGCCCAGGTGTCCCGGACCATCTCCACCTGGTGGGTCAGCCGGGTCACCGCCGCGTCGTCGACCCGTCCGTCGCTCGCGCCGGCCAGCGTGCCCGCAACGACCCGCCGCAGCAGGTCGTCCCGGAACGGCTCCACCACGTCGCCCAGCAGCCCGTACGCCTGCCGGGTGCCGAGCGCGCCGACCAGCACCGCGAGCGCCAGCAGGCCCAGCCAGAGCAGCCCGACACCGGGCCGGCCGGCCAGGAAGCCGCCGTCCACGGCCCGGGCGGTCAGCAGGCCGCTCAACGCCGCCGGCAGCGCCTCGGCCAGCGACCAGCCGGCCAGCCGCAGCAGCGGACGGCGTCGCGTGGACAGCTCCGCGCGGACCACCGCGCCGACGGTGGTCACGACCGGAACACCGCCCGGTACGCCGGGTCGTCCCACAACTCCCGGTGCGGGGCGACCGAGCGTACCCGGCCACCGTCCACCCAGGCCACCAGGTCGGCGCGGGCCGCGGTGCCGACCCGGTGGCTCACCACCACCCGGGTACGCCTGTCGTCGCGGCCGGTGAGCGTGTCCACCACCCGGTGCTCGGTCACCGTGTCCAGGCTGGACGTGGCGTCGTCCAGGATCAGCAGCCGTTCGGCGCGCAGCGCGCGGGCCAACCCGAGGCGCTGCCGCTCGCCGCCGGAGAGGGCGAGCCCGGCCAGCGGGGTGCGGTAACGCTCGGGCAGCCGCTGCACCACGTCGTCGACCTCGGCGGCGCGGGCCAGCGGCACCGGGTCGCCGCCGCAGCCGACCGCCGCGCCGACCGTGTCACCGACCAGCACCGGCCGCTCGAAACCGTAGCCGACCGCCCGGCCCAGCGCCGTCGGCGTCAACTCCGGCAGCGGCACGCCGTCCAGGCGTACCTCGCCGGCGTCCGGATCACGCAGCCGGCCCGCGACGGCCGCGAGCAGCGACTTGCCGGCGCCGGACGGCCCGACGACGGCGAGGAGCGTGCCGCCGGGCACCCGCAGGTCGACCCGGTCGAGCAGCGGACGCCCGGCGTCGTCGCGGACCTCCACGCCGCTCAGCTCCAGCCGGCCCGACCCGGGCGGCAGGTCCCGGCCGCCGGGCGGGCGGGGCGGCTCGTCGAGGATCTCGGCGGCCCGGCCGCAGCCGGCACGGACCCGCACGGCGGTGTTGACGGCGGCGATCGCGGCGCCCAGTCCGGCGCCGATCGTGGCGTACTGGAGGGCGGCCAGCAGTTCCCCGGGCGTCAGCCGACCGGCGGACAGGGACCAGCCGCCGACGGCGACGACCGCCAGTTGCAGCAGCGGGTTCAGCAGGGCGCCCCGGGCCGCCGCGCCGGCGAGCACCCGCCAGGTACGCAGGCCGTAGCGGCGCAGCTCGGGCAGCGGCGCGAGCACCCGCTCGACCTCGTGCCCGGCGGTGCCGGCGGCGGTGATCGTCCGTGCCCCGGCGAGCGCCTCGACCAGTCGTCCGGCCAGGTCGCCCTGGGCCCGCTGGTAGCCGGCGACCGCGCCGGACGCCTCGCTGACGAACCGCCGCAGCAGCACGGCCAGGAGCACCAGCCCGACCACGAACGTCAGGCCGAGCCAGGGATCGAGCAGGGTGAGCGCGACCAGGCTGCCCAGCGGTGGCAGCAGCACGCTGCCGGCCAGCACGGCCGTCGGGGCGGCCTGCCCGGCGTCGGCGACCTGCCCCACCAGCCGGCCGACCAGGTCACCCACCGGCCGGCGGCCCACGGTGCGCGGATCGAGCGCGAACAGGTGGCGGATCAGGGCGTGCCGCAGCGCGGCGACCGAGCGGGCGCCGGCCGCGCCGGTGCCGTAGTCGTGGGCCGCCCGCGCGCCGATCAGCACCAGCACCAGGGCGACGACCACCGCGAGCCACCGGCCGGGCGGGGACTGCGGCGCGGCGTCGACGGCGGCGTCCACCGCCCGACCCAGCACGGCGGGAAGCGCGAGCTGGGCCGCCGCCTCCGTGACGGCGAGCACCGCCAGCACCGGCGTCCACCAGCCGGCGAACGCCACGGCGCGCAACGCGAGCCGGTCGGCGGGGGTCATCGGGCCTCCCACGGGCGCGGGCCCCGGACCGGCGTGAGCCGGCCCGGGGCCAAGCGACTGATCGTCAGTGGCAGGTGGTGACGCTCAGCGAGCTGTCGCCGCAGAGCAGCAGGCTGGCCTGGCTGCCACCACCAGTACGCTCGGCGGCCGGCAGTTCCATCCCCTGGAGGTCGAGCAGAGCCATGTCGCTTCCTCTTTCTCTCGTGACGTCGATGATCGGGTAGGTCAGTGGCAGGTGGTGACGCTCAGCGAGCTGTCACCGCAGAGCAGCAGGCTGGCCTGGCTGCCACCACCGGTACGCTCGGCGGCCGGCAGTTCCATCCCCTGGAGGTCGAGCAGAGCCATGTCGCTTCCTCTTTCTCTCGTGACGTCGATGGTCGGATGGGTCACTTGCAGGTGGTGACGCTCAGCGAGCTGTCGCCGCAGAGCAGCAGGCTGGCGTTGCTGCCACCGCCGGTACGCTCGGCGGCCGGCAGCTCCATCCCCTGGAGGTCGAGCAGAGCCATGTCAATTCACCTCATTCCACGTCTCGGGTGGTGGCTTCGGGTCACCCCGGGGGAACCGGGGGGTTCGGTGGCCGTTCAGTCCGCGCCCGCGACGCGCGTCGCGCCGGGCAGCGGGGTCAGGAACGGCAGGTGGAGCGCGTCGTCCGGCCGGGTGGCGGTGAGCGCGGCGAGCACGCCGGCGGTGCCGGTGGCCAGGTCCATGGAGAGTCGCAGCAGTTGGTCGCCGGGGAACGCGGTCCGGTCCCGGTACGGCAACGCGTGCCAGCCGAGCAGCCGGGCCTGCTCCCGGGCCGCGTCCCGCTCCCCCCGCTCGGCGAGGTACGCGACGATCCCGGCGCGGCCGGCGAAGAGCCCGGACTGCGCGTAGAACGGGAAGTCGGCGCAGCGGCGGATCGCGGTGGCCTGGTCGCGCAGCTCGTCGTCGGGCCGGTGCCGCAGATAGTGATCGAGCACCAGCCCGATGCCGACACTGCCCTCGGCCAGGTAGGGCATGGTCCGCCACCCCTCGTTGACCTCCAGGTGCCCGGCGTCGCGGCGGACGCAGCGGCGGAGATCCTGGCGCAGCGCGGTGCCCGCGTGGTCGAGCAGCTCGGCGTCGCCGTGCCGCTCGTACATCCGCAGCAGCATCAACGCCACGCCGGCCCCGCCCCGGGCCAGCCCGGCGTACGGGTGCCGCCCGCCGCTGATCTCGGCGACCGAGTCGACGTCGCCGAGCCGGCCGACCACCACGTCGACGGCCTGCCGGGCCGCGTCGGCGTAGCGCCGCTCGCCGGTGAGCGCGCCGAAGTGGGCGAGGTTGAGCGCGACGCCGGACAGCCCGCCGGTCAGGTCGTCGCGCAGTTCGGTCCAGGGCTGGTCGAGGCAGAGGTCGAGCAGGCGCAGCGCCTCGTCCCGGTGGCCGAGCAGGTCCAGCACGTACGCGATGCCGTGCAGCCCGTCGTAGAAGCCGAGCCGGCTGCCGGAGGCGGGGTGGCGGACCCGGTCGATCAGCCACCGTTCGTGCGCCGGGTCGGTGCCGGCGCCGCTGACGTGCAGCGCCCAGAGCACCCCGGCCGCGCCGTACGCGAGGTTGAGGCCGCCGTCGGCGCCGGCGAACTGGCGGATGTCGCCGGGGAAGAGCCGGTCGTCGCGCTCCGGGGTGGCGCTGGCGGTGATCGCCTCGGCGAGCCGGTCGCGCAGACCGGGCCAGTCGTCCGGGTCGATCGTGACCGCGCGGCGCAGGTCCGTCGGTCGGCCGCCCCCGATCACGTCGACCGACTCGTCCAGCAGCTCGCGCGGCACCGGGAAGTTCTCGGCGATCACGTCGGCCAGGTGCGCCGCCTTGGCCGGAGCCAGCCGCAGCATCGCGGTCAGCGGCAGGAACAGGGCGAGCCGCAGGCAGGCCAACGCGTACCTGTCGACGTCGACGCCGGTGCGGTCGCGGGGCGCGGCGAACGCCTGGTTGCGCAGCGCGGGCCGGGTCGCCTCGGCGACGTCGGCGGCGACCTCGAAGTCGATGAGCGTCACCGCGCCGTCGTCGCCGACCATGATGTTGAACATGTGCAGGTCGCCGTAGACGACGCCGTGCGCGTGGATGGCGGCGACCGCCTCGGCGACCTGGCGGTGCACGTCGAGCGCCCAGCGGGTGTAGTCGGCCCGGTCGGCGTCGAGGTGCACCAGCGGGTACCGCTCGACCACCACCTGGTTGAGCGGCCGGCCCTCGACGTACGCCAGGGCGAGGAACTCGTGCCCGCCGAACTCGAACTCGTCGTGCACCCGCACCAGGTGCGGCACGTCGGCCAGCCGGCGCAGCGTCTGCGCCTCGCGGCGCAGCCGGGTGACCGCGTCGGTGCCGGTGGCGTCCAGTCCGGCGTGCGGCCGGGCCTCCTTGAGCACCACCCGCTGGTCGGTCCGCGTGTCGCGGGCCTCGTAGAGGCCGCCGCCGTTCGAGAAGTGGATCACCTTCTCGATCCGGTACGGCAGGTCGGTGGTGCTGGCCGCGTTCCGGGCGGCCAGGTGCGGGGCGAGGAAGTCGGGCAGCGTCACCCACTCCGGCACGTGGAACACCGGGTCCCGCCGGTCCGGCACCAGCGTGCCGTCCGGGGTCTCGATCGCCGGCACGGTCTGCCCGTCGTCGGAGACGCAGTAGCGGGCCGCGAAGCCGCCGTAGCGCAGGTGCACCGGGCCGTCGCCGTAGCGCAGGTCGCTGAGGATGTACGGCCCGGTCTCGCCGTCGAGCAGGTCGGCGAGTTCCTTGGCGGTCAGCTCCAGCTCGGCGTCGTCACGCGGGTAGACGGTGACGAACTTCCCGCTGGCGCCGCGCCGGGCGTACTTGCTGTTGCGCATGAGCAGCAGCCGCGGGCCGCGCAGGTGCTTGAACGCGATGCCACGGGGTCGGCAGTAGTCCACCACCCGGGCCAGCACGCGCTCCGCGTTGTCGAGCCGCGCCGACACGTGGATCTTCCAGCCCTGCGCGGGGAGGGTCCCGCCGACCGGGCCGTGGATCAGCCAGTCGTCCTTGACCTCGCACTCCCAGCCCTCCGGCACCGGGCCGGTCGGGTAGGCGTCCGCGTCGGCCGTGGTGCCGGCCAGCGAGTCGTAGAAGAGCGGATCGACCGCGCAGTACGAGTCGTACCGTTCGTCCATTTCGGTTGCCTCCACCGGCTGATCGGTTGACGTCAATCCTGCGGATGGCGGAGGCGCGGGCCCAGTGCGACAAGTCACGACCCACCGATGAGTTTCACCCTGCGAAGTCGTGACAACAGCGGAGTTTGAACTCACGAATGCCGCGTGACCAGTCCCTGCGCGGCCCGCTTTCGTCGATCTTGGACTTGTGGTGCCACGGTTTGCCGGTTTCGCTCCTTATCGGAGGTGCCACAACTCCAAGATCGATGAACGGCTACTGTCCTACCCCAACAACGGCGCCGCACCGAGCGCCGTACGCTCCACGGACGTGACCGCGATGTCGAACACCACCAGAAGACCGTCCCGAGCGTTCGGCGCTGTCGCGCTGCTGGCCACGCTGTTCCTGGCCGCCGGCTGCGCTTCGGAGCCCGCCACGCCACGGACACCGGCGGCCCCGTCGTCACCCGCGCAGCCCGTCCGCAAGCTCCGGATGCCGGACACGCTGCTCGGCCTGCCGAAGAGCATGAGCCGCGTGGCCACCGGCGCGGCCAAGCAACACCTCGACACGTTGAAGCGGGACGTCGCACCCGTGACCAGCGCCGTCGGCTGGGCGTACGGCAACGACGACCCGGACGCCGACATGGTCTACATCACCGGCGTCTCCGGCACCGTCACCGACGGGCCCGGGCTGATCGACCGTTCCCTCCAGCCGTACCGCATCGAGTCACCCAAACCGGTCGAACCAGGGGAACTTGGCGGCACGGCCCGATGTGGCCAGGGACGCTCCGGCGACGGAAGCCATCTCGTCGTCTGCGCCTGGGCCGACGACCAGACCCTGGGCATCGTCGCCTTCGTCTCGTCCCGACCACAGGGCGACCGGACGGCCCAGTTCCACGAGGTGCGCAGCGCCATGACGGAAACGGCCGCGTGACGCCCGGGTAGGCATCGCAGGGAACCACGGTGGTCGGGCTCCCGGACGGGCTCAGCGCATGTCAAGACCGTGCGCGAGTGGTGCGATCACCGGCACCGCATCCGGGTGACAGGCGACCCGCGCGGCCAGGTCGCGCGCCATGGGGCGGTGGCGGATTTCGGCCGGCGCGAGGCGCTCCGCTTGGGCCAGGGCCTTCGCCGCGCGCTCGGCGTCACCCACCATGAGGTACGCCCGCGCGGCGTCCACCAGATGCGCGGCGCGATGCTCCAGCGGCAGCCACCGCCACCCCTCCCCCGCGATCGCCGCCTCGTGCCGGGCCACCGCCTCGGCACCATCGCCCCGCTCCACGGCGGCGACCACCCGCGCCACGTCCACCGCGGCCGGCCCGAACGCGGTCCGACAATGGTCGTGCCCGTCGCCCACCCGGGCGGCCATCTCCGCCGCCTCGTCCAACAGGTCACCGGCGGCACGCCCGTCGCCGGCCCGCGCCGCCGTCAACGCCGCCTGCGCCAGCAGCGTCCCGCACAGCGACAGCTCCTGCGGCGTACCCGAATCGCTGTCGCGCGGCACGACCCGGTACGCGGCGGCCAACAGCACCGACCGCGCCCGCGCCGACGCCCATAGCACCGGCCCGAGCTGCACCGCCGCGCAGGCCAACAGGACCCGGTCCCCCGCCGCTGCCGCCATCGCCCGGTCGGCGGCCAGCCACGCGAGACTGGCCTCGTCCAGCTTGGTCAGCAACGCCGCCGCCACCCGGTACGCGTCCACCACCGCCGTCCGCCCCGCCTGCGGATTCCGCGCCTGCCCGCGCTGAACGTCGGTGAGCAACGCCGGGAGCTGCTCCATGAGCTGCGGATAGCGGGCGTGCCGATAGGTGTCCCAGGCGTGCGCCACGGCCTGAGCCAACCGGTCCGGCGACGTGTCCGGGCCGGCCGTCATCCCGTACGTGGACAGGGCCGCCCGGATGCGCGCCACACCCTCGCCGCGCTCGGCCACCTCGGCCGGCCGGACGTCGTGGCCGAGCAGCGTCGCCGCGTCGACCCGCAGCACCGCCGCGATCTCCCGGATCGTCGACACCCGTTCCAGCGAACGTACGCCGCGCTCCACCTTGTCGACCCAGCTCTTCGACTTGCCCAGCCGGTCGGCGAACGTCTGCTGGGAGAGCTTGCGGCGCACCCGCAGGTAGGCGACGCGTCGGCCGATCGGCACCCGCTCACCGGTCACGACGCCACCGCCGATCCGGCACCGCGCGGGTGGTGTCCTCGACGGGTGTTCGGTCCGCCTCGGCCTGCGCGATGATCCGCTGCCGAGCGGCCTCCTGCTCGGCGGCTTCCGCCTGCTCGCCTCGGCTGTCTCCCTGATCACGTCGGTTGCCCATCGGTGGTCCCTTCGATGAGGGCACGGCGATGGGCTCGCCACCGTCGCGCCGGAAGGAGACGCGAGCGGATCACCGCATCCCTGTGATCGGGACGCTACGGAATGTGTGCGGATCGACTGGAACGCCTACGCACCACTACTGCGTCGTGAGGCTCATTCGTTCACAGAGGCCCCGCAGCTCGGGTGATGCTGCTCCCCTGCGCAGCAACGACCGCGCCGTCTCGCGGGCGGCGACCGACGAGCGAGCGTGCTGCGGGCCGACGCGCTCGGCCGCGAGCAGCATCCGCACCGCCTCACGATCCCGGCCGACCGCCTCGGCAGCACGTCCCATGTCGAGCCAGAAGTACACCTGCCGCACCGGCGGCAGGCCGGTCAGGTCCACTCCGGTCGCCGTCGCCATGGCCGCCTCCGGGCGGCCCGTGTCGAGCAGGAACGCCATTCGCCACAGCGCCACGTTCCGTGGCCCCCAGGCGAGGTCCCAACTGTCCGTCTCCCCGGTGCGCGCGGCGATCAGCCCCGCCTCGACGAGATGGTCCTGCGCGCCGGCGGGGTCACGTAGGCCGGCGAGGTGCAGTGCCCGCGCGAGGTGCAGGAACCCCAGCACATCCAGCGCCCCCTGCGCCGCACTGCCCGCGAGGTCGGCCGCCGCCGCGTCGCACCATGCCCGCGCCGGTCGGTACGCCCCCGAGTAGGCGGACACCCGCGCCCGGTTGGCCGCCGCCACGCCGACCGCGACCGGGTCGTCGAGCAGCCCGGCGGCTTCGGCACACCGCTCCGCCGCCAGCCAGGCATGTGCCGGATAGCTCACGTTGAGCAGTGCGCCCATCGCGACGCCGTACAGCGGGACCATCTCCGTCAACGCGGCCCGGCGATCGGCCAGACCGTGCATGGCCGGCACCAGATCGACGAGCCGCCGCAGCGCGCCCGCGTAGTCGCACCGTCCGTACAGGTCCCGCACAAGGGCTGCCTCACGGCGCACCTGCTCGACCACGGCCGTGGTGTCGGAGCGTACGCCCATGGGATTGTCCATCATGGCCCGCCACAGGCGCTCGGCGTCGATGCGCGCGGCGTCGAGCTGCCGGTCGGCCGGCGTGTACGCCTGCCCGGTCAGGTCGACCGCCGAACATTCGAGCGCGGCGGCCAGATCCACGATCATGTAGCGGTCGGTGCGCTGCTGACCCCGCTCGATCCGGGACCAGGACGTGTGCGAGATGCCGGCGCGGCTGGCCGCGTACCGGATGCTCCACCCGCGCAGCTCGCGGCGGGCTCGGATGCGGTCACCGATCGACGGATCGGCGGGGATCGGACGACGAGGCATCAGCGGCGCTCCCACACGACAAGCGACCATGCCACAACTTGGTGGCGGGCTGGCAACAGTGGACGGTACACCGAATGCGCCGACAAGGGTCACATCCACGCAGTGGTGTGGAGCCGCGAGTCTGTGCCCGTGGAGGGAACCGATGTCGTCGCCGGGTGAAGCTGACGTCTTCGTCGAGGCTAAGGCGGTCGCGATCAGGTTTTCGGAGCGTCGTGGAGGATGGTTACGGCGTGGAACAGCAGGTCACTTAACCCGAATTATCCCGCCAGCCCAGGCAATCATCATCCTCCGTCGCACGCCCGGTGCAACCAACACTATAGGACCAAAAAGAACTCCGCCGAATGGCTTCTTCTGGCCGGCTGAACAACGGTCAGCATTTGATAGCGGGCTTTGGACCAGCAAAGATGTGGGTCGATCATCGGCGAGCCGGATAGGACGGTGTTCTCGCCGCGGCCGTACCGATCAGAATCTATTGCTTTTTCGAAAATGGCGGCGATAGCCTACGTCTCCGATCACGCGCCACGGGGGTCGATTTTTCTCGGGCGTCCACCGACAGGAGATGACGTGCTCAAACGCTTTGCAACCGTCGGAATCGCCCTGCTGGCCTGCCTCACGGCCACCGGCGCGGTAACAATGCCGGCGCACGCCTCGGAACCCGACTGTTCTCTCAACTGCGACGGCGGGGGTGGGGGCGGGACCGGCGATCCGGGCCCCGGCACGCCGCCGCCTCCGTCCTCACCGGCGTACAACCTGCAGGGCGTCATCGAACGAGAGAGCGTCGGCCACGAGGGAGCCTGGCCGTTCCGCGTCGGCGGCGTCAAGGTCCGTGCCTACTCGCGGCTTGCCACCTGGAGCAACGACCGGGTGGACGCCAACTACATCAACGTCCGGTGCTCCGCCACCGTACTCAGCTACTCCACCAACGACTATGACTCGGAGAACAACGGCGCGCTCGTCGACGTGACCTTCTGGTCGCCGACCGTCCCGGT
The DNA here is from genome assembly GCF_040647835.1 of Micromonospora sp. NPDC049240. Taxonomy (NCBI): domain Bacteria; kingdom Bacillati; phylum Actinomycetota; class Actinomycetes; order Micromonosporales; family Micromonosporaceae; genus Micromonospora; species Micromonospora sp. NPDC049240. Next base: position 145,595 of record NZ_JBEZCX010000016.1, on the reverse strand, counting down.
CAGTGGGGTCCCCGCCCAGTCCCGGACGGTCACCGTGAACTGCACCCACCACGCCGAGAAGAACGGTGTCAACTACGACACCACAAGCACCGCCCAGTTCGTCATCCCCGAGTGATCCTCCGGGGTGGCCCGGTCCGGACCGGGCCACCCCGCCGTGCTCGGCAACTCCCCGCCGACCTCGCCCGCTACCACGCACGAGGTCGTCAGAGGACGTCGAACTCGTTGCCCTCCGGGTCGGCCATCGTCACGTGGTCAGGCGTACCGTCCGGTTCGTCCACCCGGAGCACCACCCCGCCCGCCGCCACCAGCTTGTCGACCACCGCCTGGACCCGCGGCCAGCGCACCTCCAACGGTTCCTGCCGGCCGCCGCCGACCTGGATGTCGACGTGCATGCGGTTCTTGACCACCTTCTGCTCCGGCACCCGCAGGAACGACACGCGGGGCCGAACGCCGCCCGGGTCCGCGATGACGGCGGCGTCGTCCCACTCGTCCTCGGGAACCCTGACATGAATCAGCCACGCCTCCCAGGTGTCGAACCCTTGCGGAGGTGAGGCCGGGACGTACCCCAGCGCCAGGCACCAGAACGCAGCCAGTTCGCGCGGACGTGCGCAGTCGACGGTCAACGACCATTGTTCGGACATCGCCACTCTGTAGGGCCGCTGAGTCCCGGTGGAGGCCGGCCAGCCGCTGGTTCGTGAACATGGCTGCCCGGGTTCAGTGGCAGGTGCCGCTGCCGCCGTCGGTGAAGGTCTGTCCGGTGACCGGCAGGAAACGCCAGTCGTATCCGCCGTTGTAGAGGGTGAGCCGCAGGACGCCGTAGGTGGTGCCGTTGCGTACCTCGCTGTTGGGCACCACGGTGCCGAAGTTCGACTGGAGGGAGCGGCCACCGGTGCCCACCACGAACTCTCGGATGCCCCGGGCGGGGTCGGCGGTCCGGTCCGGTGACTGGGGGGCGAACCGTTCGTACTGGTGGGCGTGTCCGTTGAGCACGATCTCGGCGCCGGCGTCGTAGAGCGCCTGGAACAGCGGCAGCACGTTGGGCGCCTGCCGTTCCCCGGAGCTGAACAGGGGGTGGTGCCAGTAGGCCAGGGTGCAGCGGCTGGGGTGGGCGGCGAGGTCGGCGCGCAGCCACCGTTCCTGGGCGGAGCCCGCCTGGCAGCCACCCACCTTGGCGCAGTTGGAGTTCAGCACGACGATGTGCCAGTCGGAGGAACCGGCCAGGTCGTACGAGTAGTAGCCGAGTCCGGCGGGGCCCGCAGCCGCCCCGAAGTAGGCGAAGTAGGGGGCGGCGTTGGCGGTGAGGTACTCGTGGTTGCCCACCGCCGGACGGGTACGGGCCTTGTGCCGTCCCCAGGTCGGCTGGTAGCAGTTGGCGAACTCGGCGGTGGTGCCGGACTCGTAGACCGAGTCGCCGAGCGTGGCCACCGTGCCCGGTTGGCGGTCCAGGATCTGCGCGGTCTCCTCGTCCCGGTTGGTGGTGCAGCCCGCGATGTCCCCGGCGGCCAGCAGGATGTTGTCGGGGCTGGGGGGCACGCCGGTGTCGACCGCGAGCCGCGGCCAGTTCTCGGCGCTCTCCCGGGCGTCGTAGTAGGCGCCGTCCGGGTCGCTGGAGGAGATGGCGAAACTGACCACCATGTTGTTGGTCACCGCGACGGTCACGTCGGTCTCGTACCAGCGGTCGGGCTTGACGATGCCGAACTTCGACAACGGCGCACCGATCGTGGGCGGGCGGTTGGCGTAGGTCAACGTCGTCTCGACCCAGTTCGCGCCGGTGCGCTCGATCGTGCCGCCGGTGAGGCTGCCCGCGTAGCTCGCGCTGCTGGTGTGCATCACCAGCCGGGCGTGCACCACCGGTGCGGTCAGACCGGTGACCGTGAAGCTCACGTACGAGATCCGGGCCGGACCCGCGGCCACCGCCAGCCGCGGCGACGTGTCGTAGTTGGTGGTGGGCGCGGCGGCGTTGACGTAACTGTCGTTGGTGGCGGCGAAGACATGGGTCGTGATGGCGGCCTCGGCGGGCGAACCGATGGTCAGGAGAGCACCGACCATGACCGGGCTGAGGATCGCGGCGAGCAGGACGCGGGGGGTTCCGGTGGTCCGGGACGGAACGAGCCAGGTACGCAGGCGCATCCGTGGAGTACACCCGGACCGCCGTGAGCGGGACGTCACCACGTCGACCGGCCCCGGTGACGCTCGAGTGCGTCCCCGCTGGGCGTGTGAGAAGGGGCCCCTTCTCTGCCGGAGGCGTTAGGAAGGGGCCCCTCCTTACATCAGTTGCGGGTGATGGTGAATGTGGTGGTGGTGTTCTTGATGTCCTGGTAGTTGTCGGTCAGGCGGAGGTTGGTGAAGGTGGCTGCGCCGACGGCCGGGCCCTGGCCCGCCTCGGGCATCTCGTTGACCCAGATGCCGAAGCCGGACTTCGCGTCGAACGCGTCACCGCTGCGCCGCGCCCCGGAGATCGACACGTTGGTGAGCACCGTGTCGGTGATCGGGTTCTCTGGCTGGCTGCCGGTGTACTTCGTCTGGAACATGATCCCCGAGTACGTCGGGTCCACGATGTCCACGTCGCTCACCCGGATGCCCCGGAACTCCTTGGACGCGGAGAACAACCACATCGCCGGGAACGTCTGCGCGCCCCAGAAGTGCCCGCCGGAGCGGATCAGCGAGATGTTCTCGAACCGGGTGGGCGGGCTGGCACCGAACCCGACGAACGGGTAGCCGAAGTCCAGCGAGCTGATGGTGACGCCCGAGTACGTCAACTGGTCGGCGATGTAGAGGTTGCGGAAGATGTTGTCGTAGCCGCCGTACACGGCGAGGCCGGCGGCCCGCCAGGTCAGCGTGGCGGTCAGGTTCTCGAACACGTTGCCGTGGTTGCCGCCGGAACCGCCCTGGTCGGTGGCGGAGAACAACGCGAACGCGTCGTCGCCGTTGGACCGGCCCTCCGTGTTGGTGACAAGCGCGTTGGTGCTGCCGTTTGTCATGTTGACCCCGTCGGCGAACGTGTTGCGGAACCGGCTGTCCCGGATGGTCAGCCCGTCCACGCTCACCCCCCAGTACGCGCAGACGGTGTGCTCCACCCAGACGCTGTCCAACGTCAGGTTGTCGACGTCCTTCAGCTCGCCCCACACCTTGCCGGGTCCGTCGATCCGGTTGGTGTAGTTGCCGAAGAACGCCAGGTGGGCGAAGGTCGACCCGCTGGCCGAGGACTCGACCCGGAACCCGGCGTCGGTGTTCTGCTGGTTCGTCGGGGTCTGGAAGCGGGTGTACCACATGCCCGCGCCGACGACCTTCACCGCCTTGCCGTACACCTGGAGCTTCTGCGCCGTCTCGTAGGTGCCGGCGGGCAGGTAGACGCCGACAAGCGTGCCGGTGGTGTCCATCCGCACCGCGTCCAGCGCGTTCTGCACGTCCTGGTGGCTGAAGCCGGTGGGCACCTTGTACCGGGTCGGGTCCGGGTTGGCGCGCGGCGACACCAGCTCGGTGTTGACGAAGTCGATCGCGTACGTGGTGCTGTTCGCCGGGTCCTTCTGGAGCCGGATCCGGCTGCCCGCCGGGACGGTGGAGTTCAGCAGCACGTTCGCCTCGTCGTACAGGTGCCGGGGAGCGCCCGCGCTGGGCGAGTCGCTGGGAGCGGCCTCCGCGCCGTAGAGCCAGATGTGCTTCGAGGTGAGGCTGATCGGCTTGTGCAGCACCCCGTTGACGTAGACGTTGAGCGTCGAGTCGATCCCGCCGCCGCCGGACGCGTCCGGGATGGAGAAGCGGGTGACGAGCGCGTTCGCGGCCGACTTGGTGGTCCACTCGACGTACGCGCCGGTGGTGTTGAGCGTGACCGCGCGCCGGCCGGACGCCTCGCCGGCCAGGTCGCCGATGGTGCGGTTCGGGCCGATGACCTGCGCGCCGCCGCCGACCGAGCCGTCCTCGGCCTCGTACATGTCGTACGCCAGGTTCGCGCCCCGGCCGACGAACAGTGCCCGGTCACTTGTGTTGTTCTGCCGCTTCACCGGCAGCTCGTTGGCGTCGTCGGCGAGCACCACCCGGACCGTGTAGCGGCCGTTGGCGGCGGTCCAGGTGCCGAGCGACACCGGGCCGGCGGTGGCCCCGGCGGCGATCGTGCCGGAGTACGAGCCGGTCAGCGTGCGGACCACGGAACCGGAGTCGTTGAGCACTGTCAGCGTGATGCCGTGCGCGCCGCTCGCCGACGCGATCGTGCCCTGGTTGCGCAGCGTCACCGCGAAGCTGACCGTGGCGCCGGCGGCCGGCGTGCCGGGCGACCAGGTCACCGCCGAGGCCACCAGGTCGGAGCTGGCCACCGGGCTGACCGTCAACGCGGTCGGGTTGGTGTAGGAGTTGTTCGCCTCGTTCTGCTCGATCACCGTGTTCGACTCGTCGACCTTCGCGGTGAGCTGGTAGCTGCCGGCGTCGCGTGCGCCGATGGTGGCCGAGACGGTGGTGGACGCGCCGGCCGCGAGCGCGCCGACGGCGGCGGTGCCGACCTTCGTCGTACCCAGGTAGAGGTTGACGTTCGTGGCGGCGGACGCGGCGGTGCCGGCGTTGCGCACGGTGGCGGACAGCGTGATCGCGTCGGTCTCGACCGGCGCGGTGGGCGAGGCGGTCAGGGCGGTGACGGTGAGGTCCGGGTTGGCCGCCGGCACGCCGATGACCTGGAACTCCGCGACCTGGCCGTTGGACGAGCCGGAGTTCGCGGTGAACTGCAACCGGACGTCCGCGGCGGTCGCGGAGACCGGGACGGTCACCGTGTTGCTGGTGTTCGGGTTGAAGGAGTACGTCGCGGAGCCGACCAGGCTGGTGAACCCGGACGCGGACTGCTCCCGTCCGAGCACCTGGAACGTCTGGGTACGCGCGCCCCACGCCGGGTCCGGGTTGAGCTTCACCACCACCGCGCTGATGCTGGCGTTCGCGCCCAGCGCCACGGTCAGCGTGCTCGGGTACGCGCCCGGCGCGCCCTCCCAGTAGGTGATGACGTCGTTGTCGACCGCGTTGGCGGCGTTGAACACGTGCACCACCGACGACGCGGTGGCCGGCTTGCCGACGGCCAGGTTGGTGCCGCCGGTGGTGCTGCCGGTGCGGGTGACCGTGTTGCTGTTCGCGGACACGTTGCCGGCGGCGTCGCGGGCCCGTACCTGGTAGGAGACGGTGGCGCTGTCCGGCTGGCTGTCGGTGTACGTCAGCGTGGAGCCGCCGACGGTGGTCCGCAAACTGCCGTTGGCCCACACCTCGTAGCCGGTGACGCCGACGTTGTCGGTGGACGCGGTCCAGGTCAACCGGATCTGCCCGCTCGCCGGCTGGGTGTAGGCGAGGTTGCCGGGCGCGGTCGGCGCGGTGGTGTCCCCGGTGTTGCCGGTGCGGGTCACCGTGTTGCTGTTGGCGGACACGTTGCCGGCGGCGTCGCGGGCCCGCACGTAGTAGGCGACGGTGCTGCCGGCGGGCTGGGTGTCGGTGTAGGTCAGCGTGGTGCCGCCGACGCTGGTGCGCAGCACGCCGTTGGCGTAGATGTCGTAACCGGTGACGCCGACGTTGTCGGTGGACGCGGTCCAGGTCAGCCGGACCTGGTCGGTGGCCGGCTCGGTGAACGCCAGGCTGCCGGGCGCGCTGGGCGCCTGGGTGTCACCGGTCGCCGCGCCGTAGATCTCCAGCTCGGAGAGCTGCCCGGCGGGCCAGGCGCTGTTCGCGGTGAACAGCAGCCGCAGGTAGCGGGTGGACGCGGTGGGCACGGTGACGGTGACCGTGTTGCCGCCGGCCGGGTCGAACGCGTACGACGCGGACGCGACGAGCGTGCCGAACGTGGAGCCGTTGGTGCTGCCCTGCACGGTCAGCGTCTGGTTGCGCGCGCCCCAGCCGGTGGGCAGCCGCAGCACCAGCCGGTTGACGCTGGTGGTGGCGCCCAGGTCGGCCTGGATCCACTGCGGGAACGCGTTGTTCGGGCTCTCCCAGTAGGTGCCCGCGTTGCCGTCGTTGGCGTTGCCGGCCCCGTACACGTCGGAGTGGCCGCTCTCGGCCATCGTCTTGCCGAGCGCCAGGTTGGTCGAGGAGCTGGCGGTGCCGTAGACCTCCAGCTCGGCGAGTTGGGCGGCGGCCCAGCCGGTGTTCGCGGTGACGACGACGCGCAGGTAGCGGGCGTTGGTGGCGCTGAAGCCGAGCGACACCGCGTTACCGGCGGCCGGGCTGAACGAGCGGGCGGCGGACGCGACGACCGTGGTGAAGCCGCTGCCGTCGGCGCTGGCCTGCACGGACAGCGTCTGGTTGCGGGCCTCCCAGGCGGCGGGAAGCTTGAGCACCACCTGGTCGACGGCGCGGCTGGTGCCGAGGTCGACCTGGGCCCACTGGGGCAGCGCGCCGCTGCTCTCCCAGTAGCTGCCCTGGTTGCCGTCGGTGAGGTTGGCGGCCACGAACGAGCCGTTGACGCTGCTGGCGCTGGCGGGTCGGCCGGCGGCGAGGTTCGGGCCGCCGGCGGCCAGGGCCGGCGGGGCCGGCGCCGCGGTGACGGCCAGGCCGACCGCGGCGAGCACCGCGACCATTCTGGTACGGAGTCTGGACATGGTGAACGGACACCTTCTTCCCGGGGGAGGTGGAGAGGCGTTGACGGGGGTGGGGGTGTGGTGCGGCGGGGACCCGGGCGGGTCCCCGCCGCGCCGGGTCAGGAGGCGTAGACCTCGAACTCGGAGAGCTGGCCGGCCGGCCAGCCGGTGTTGCCGGTGAACGTCAGCCGCACGAAGCGGCGGTCACCGGAGGGCAGCGCGATCGACACGCTGTTGCCGGACGCCGGGTCGAACGTGTAACCGGCCGCCGACTTGAGCGTGGTGAACGACGAGCCGTCGGTGGAGCCGAGCACGGCCACCGTCTGGGTGCGGGTCTGCCAGGCCGCCGACGGCGGCAGCTTGAGCACCACCCGGGCCACCGGCCGGGCGCTGCCCAGGTCGACGGTCACCGACTGCGGGAACGCGCTGTTGGCGCTCTCCCAGTAGGTGTTGGCGTTGCCGTCGACCGTGTTGCCGGCGCCGTAGACGTCGGCGTGGCTGGTCTCCGCGACCGGCCGGCCGGCGGCCAGGTTGCCGGTCGGCGGCGCGGTGGTCGGCGGCGGGGTTGACGGCGGCGGGGTGGTGGTGGGCGGCGGGGTGGTCGTGCCGCCGCCGTACACCTCCAGCTCGGAGAGCTGGGCCGCCGGCCAGCCGGTGTTGCCGGTGACGGTGACCCGGACGTACCGGCGGGCGCCGGACGGCAGCGCGATCGAGACGCTGTTGCCGGCCGCCGGGTCGAACACCCGGCCCGCCGACGAGGCGAGCGTGCTGAACGAGGAGCCGTCGGTGGAGCCGAGCACGGACAGCGTCTCGGTGCGACGCTCCCAGCCGGCCGGGAGCTTGAGCACCACCCGGTCGACCGTGCGGGACGCGCCGAGGTCGACGGTCACCGACTGCGGGAACGCGTTGTTGGCGCTCTCCCAGTAGCTGCCCGCGTTGCCGTCGACCGCGTTGCCGGCCGCGTACGTCTGGTTGACGCTGGTGGCGGTCGCCGGCCGGCCCAGGGCCAGGTTCCCGCCGGTCGGCGGCGGCGTGGTCGGCGGCGCGGTGGTCGGCGGGGCCGTGGTCGGGGGCGCGGTGGTCGGGGGCACGCTGGTGGACGGCGGGCTGGACGGGCCGTTGCCCCACTGCGGCTGCGGCCACGGCCCGCAGTACGGGGTGGCCGTGTACCAGCCGGAGTTGCCGGTGCCCTGGGTGATCTGGAAGCCGCTGCCCACGCAGTTGTGCATCGGGTTGGCCTGGGCGATGTTGGTGGCCCGCACGTTGGTGAAGCTGACCTGGCTGGGCGCCTGCACCTGGAGCGCGTACGTGCCCGCGCCGTCGATCCGGACGTTGTTGAACGAGATGCCGCTGGTCTGCCCCTCGATCCAGTGCAGCGCCGCGTACGAGCTGTCGAGGATGTCGGTGTCGGTGACGTTGATGGCCGCGCCCTGGATCGGCTCGTTGAGCGCGGAGAACCAGATCGCGCCGACCCCGAACTGCCAGTTGTAGTCGGAGTTGCCGTTGCGGATCAGTGTGTTACGGGCGACCGTGATGGTGCCGGCCACCGCCGTCGACCCGGTCACCCCGGGATAGCGGTTCGCGACGTGGATGCCACCGCCGTTGGTCACCGAGTCGGCGGTCACGTTGTCGGCGATGGTGATGTCGCGCCCGCCGTAGGTGACCAGGTGGTTCGCCAGGATCGTCACGCCGATGGTGTTGTGGGTGAACGAGTTGCCGACGTTCGGCACGCTCTGCGCCCACATGGCCAGCGCGTCGTCGCCGGTGTTGCGGACGAACGTGTTGGTCACCGTGGAGTTGGTGACGCCCCAGTGGAAGTTCACCCCGTCCGCGGTCTGGTCCAGGATGCGGCTGTTGCGGATGGTGAAGTTGTCCATCGGCCCGTCCATCCAGGCGCCGACCTTGGTGTGCTGCAACCACAGGTTGTCCACCACCGAGTTCGACATCGCGCCGCCGAGCGCGTTGACCTGGTCGTCGTCGATCCGCTCGCGGATGTCGCCGATGATGGCGAAGTCCCGCAGCGTGACGTTGCGGCTCGGCCCGCCGGCCTCGTGCGAGCGGATCTCCCCGGAGTAGCCGCCGCCGGGCACGTACTTGCCGTAGATGCCGGCGGCGCGCTTGCGGTCGGTGGGGTGCCGGCCGCCGAGCACCGAGTACCACGGCCCGGCGCCGCGCAGCGTCACGCCGTCGACCACCACGTGGTCCCAGAGCGTGAACGTGCCGGACGGGATCCACACCGCCTTCCCCTGCGCCTTGCCGGCGTCCACCGCGGCCTGGAACTTCGCGGTGGAGTCGGTGGCGCCGGTCGGGTCCGCGCCGAAGTCGGTGACCACGTCCAGCACGCCGGACGGCTTGCTGATCGGCGCGGCGACCAGCTCGAAGTCGGCCAGGTCGATGGTGAACGTGGGTGACTGCGCGGTCGAGGAGACCTGGAGGCGGATCTTCGTGCCGGCCGGGTAGGTGGTGCCGAACATCGCCCGGGTCTCATCGTAGAAGTGGTGCGGGTTGGTGTCGCCCGGGTTGTTGTTGAACGGGTAGCCGCCGTAGTACCAGCCGTACCGGGAGGTGACCGGCACGGCCTTGACCAGCGTGCCGTTGGCGCGCAGGTCGATGGCGGCGTCCCGGCCGGTGCCGGCGGCGTTGTCCGGCAGGCTGTAGCGGAACGTGACCGCGTTCGCCGGGGCGGCGAGCGTGAACTCGACGTACTCCCCGACCGCGTCGAGCGTGACCGCCTCCCGGCCGGACGCCTCGGACGGCAGCGTGCCGTAGCGTCGGTCGGGGCCGATCTTCGTGCCGTTGTGCGCGGCCTGTTCCGCCTCCTGCTCCCGGAACGGGACGGTGGCGCCGCGGCCGGCGATGTCGAACGGGGACAGCCCGGCGGCCTGCGCCGGGGTGGCGGTGGAGGTCAACGCCACGACGGTCAGTGTCGAGGCGGCGAGCGCGGCGGCGGCCAGGGCCGCCAGCCCGGTGGTGCGGTGGCGGTGCGCGGTGCGGTGCTCGGCCATGCGGGGTGTGCTCCCTTTCGTCGGTGGCCAGGTCCCCCGTTGCGGCGGTGCGGTTCCTTCCTCCCCAGGTGTTCCTGCGGCAGCCGGGACGGGCCGCCGGTGTGGTGCGGCGCGGTGACGCCGACGGCGGGACGGAGCCGCCGGCGCCACCGCGGTTCAGCGCGATCCGGTACGCAGCCAGACCGCGGTGTCCGGTGGCAGCCGGTCGTCGTCGAGTGGGCCGCTGGCCAGCAGCAACCGGTCGTGCGCGGGCAGCGGCACGGCCTCGCGGCCCAGGTTGACCAGGCAGGCGAAGTCCGGTTCGCGGGCAAACGCGAGGACCCCGTCAGGGGCGGGCAGCCAGCGCAACGCGCCGTCGCCGAGCGCCGGTTCGGCCCGGCGCGCGGCCAGCGCCGCCCGGTACAGCTCCAGCATCGAGTGCGGGTCGCCGGCCTGGGCGCGGGCGGTACGGTCCTTCCAGTCCGCCGGCTGCGGCAGCCACGGCGCGGCGGTGGCGTCGTCGGGGCTGAACCCGAACGGCGGCGTGTCGCCCTGCCAGGGCAGCGGCACCCGGCAGCCGTCACGGCCCGGGTCGACCCGTCCGGAGCGTTCCCACATCGGGTCCTGCCGCAGTTCGTACGGGATGTCCTCGACCTCCCAGAGCCCCAGCTCCTCGCCCTGGTAGACGTAGGCGGCACCGGGCAGCGCGAGACTGAGCAGCGCGGCGGCGCGGGCCCGCCGGGTGCCGAGTTCCAGGTCGGTGGGGATGCCCTCACGCTTGGCGGCGAAGCTGAACGTGGTGTCCGCCCGGCCGTAGCGGGTGACGTGCCGGGTGACGTCGTGGTTGGACAGCACCCAGGTGGCCGGCGCGCCGACCGGCGCGTGTGCGGCCAGCGTGCCGTCGATGCTGTCCCGCATCGCGGCGGCGTCCCAGGCGCAGCCGAGGAAGTCGAAGTTGAACGCGGTGTGCAGCTCGTCGGGGCGCAGGTAGTTCGCGAACCGCTGCCGGTCCGGCAGCCACACCTCACCGACCAGCGCCCGCTCGCCCGGGTAGCTGTCGGCGATCCGCCGCCAGGCGCGGTAGACGTCGTGCACGCCGTCCTGGTCGCGGAACGGGTGCGGCCGGTCCGGGTGGACCTCGGGCAGCGTGCCGTCCTTGACCAGCAGGCCGGCCGAGTCGATGCGGATGCCGTCCACGCCCCGGTCGAACCAGAACCGCAGGACGTCCTCGAACTCGGCGCGCACCCGGGGATGGTCCCAGTTGAAGTCCGGTTGCTGCGGCGCGAACAGGTGCAGGTACCAGTCGCCGGGCGAGCCGTCCGGGTCGGTGGTGCGGGTCCAGGTCGGGCCGCCGAACTCGCCGGTCCAGTCGGTCGGCGGCCGGGAGCCGTCCGGGCCCCGGCCGGCCCGGAACCAGAACAGGTCCCGTTCCGGCGCGTCCGGGCCGCCGGCCAGCGCCGCCTGGAACCACGGGTGCGCGTCCGAGCAGTGGTTCGGCACCACGTCGACGATGGTCCGGATGCTCCGCTCGTGCGCCTCGGTGATCAGCGCCTCGACCTCGCCGAGCGTGCCGAAGACCGGGTCGATGTCGCGGTAGTCGGACACGTCGTAGCCGGCGTCGGCCATCGGTGACGGGTACCAGGGGCTGAACCAGATCGCGTCGATGCCGAGCGCGGCGAGGTGGTCCAGGCGGGACCGGATGCCGGCGACGTCACCGATCCCGTCGCCGTTGCCGTCGGCGAAGCTACGCGGATAGACCTGGTAGATCACCGCGGAGCGCCACCACGGGCTAGTGTCGACCATGGACACGGTCACCTGCTTTCTGCGGGTCGGTTCTGATGCGACGGGCGGCGGTGCCCGGTCAGCCCTTGAGTCCGCCGGTGGTCAGGCCGGACATGATGTTCCGTTGGAAGATCAGGAACAGCACGACGGTCGGGATCGCGGCGATCACCGACGCGGCGATCACCACGTTCATCGGTGTGCCGCCGGCGAAGGCGTAGATGCCGACGCTGACCGTGCGCGTCTCCGGCGACGGCATGACCAGCTTCGGCCAGAGGAAGTCCTTCCAGACCGCGGTCACCGCGAAGATCGCGACCACGCCGAGGATCGGACGGGACATCGGCAGCACGATCGACCAGAGCGTGCGCAGCGGCGACGCGCCGTCCATCACGGCGGCCGACATCAGGTCCTCCGGGATCGAGTCGAAGAACCGCTTGAGCAGGAAGATGTTGAACGCGTTGGCGACCAGCGGGAGCCAGATCGCGAACGGTGAGTCGAGCAGGTTGACGTGCACGATCGGCAGGTCGATCACGGTCACGTACTGGGGGACGATCAGCACCATCGCCGGGATCATCAGGGTCGCCAGCATCAGGCCGAGGATCAGGCCACCCAGCACCGGGCGCAGCTTCGACAACGCGTACGCGGCGGCGGTGTCGAACACGAGCTGGAACAGCACCGCGCCGGTGGCGTAGTAGAACGTGTTGAACAGCAGTTTCGCCAGGTCGAGGTTGGTCCACGCGTCGATGTAGTTCTGCGGCTGGGGATCGCGGGGGAACAGTGACGGCGGCGTCTGCGCGATCTCCTGGCCCGACTTCAGCGCGCCGGTGACCATCCAGTAGAGCGGGCCGAGGAAGACCAACGTGAACACCGCCACCACGACGGCGAGCACGGCCCAGTAGAGGACCCGGCCACGTCCGCGCCGCAGTTGGGCCGGGGAGATGAGGGTACGGGTGGTGGAGTCGACTGCCATGTCCTAGTCCTGCCTCGCGGTCAGTCGCACGTAGACGGCGGAGAACCCGGCCAGCACCACCAGCATGATCACGCCGAGCGCGGCGGCGCCGTTGAGGTCGTTCTGGAAGAAGCCGTGCTGATAGATCAGGTACGCCACCGACGTCGCCGAGTCCTGGGTGCCGGCCCCGTTGGCGAGGATCAGCGGCTCGATGAAGAGCTGCATGGTGGCCACGATCTGGAGCATCGCCAGCAGCGCCAGGATCAGCCGGGTCTGCGGGATCGTCACGTGCACGATCCGCCGCCACACGCCCGCGCCGTCGATCTCGGCGGCCTCGTACAGCTCGCCGGGGATGTTCTGCAACGCGGCCAGGTAGATCAGCACCGCGCCGCCCATGTTCATCCAGGTCGACGCCAGCACCATGGCCGGCATCGTCATGGTCGGCGACTGCATCCACTCCGAGGTGGGCAGCCCCAGCGCGGTGAGGACCGCGTTGAACAGTCCCGCCTCGCTCGGGTCGTACGCGTAGAACTTGAACAGGAACAACGCGGACGCCGGCGGCAGCATCACCGGCAGGTAGACCAGCACCCGCAGGTAGCCCTTCGCGTGGCGCAGCTCGTTGAGCAGGATCGCCACGAAGAACGGCACCGCGTAGCCGAGCACGAGCGCGAGGCCGGTGAAGACGAACGTGTTCTTCCAGGCGGTCCAGAAGCTCGGGTCGGCGATGATCCGGGTGTAGTTGTCCCAGCCGACCCAGGTGGTCTCGCCGCGCCGGGTGCGCTGGAAGCTCATCACCACGCCACGGACCATCGGGTACCAGGAGAAGACGGCGAAGCAGGCGACCGCGCCGATGAGGAACGTGTGCCCGGTCAGGTTGTCCCGTACCTTCCGGCCGAGCCCGGCGCGGCGCGCGGCGGTCTGCCGCGGCGGCGGTGCGGGACGGCCGGGCCGGCGGGTGGCACCCGGGGCGGTGGTGAGCGCCAAGGCAACTCCTGCGGTAGTGGGTGGGGGCCGGTGCGGCCGGCCCCCACCCCGGTCGGGTCAGCTACCGGCGGCGAGGAGCTGGTTGACCTTGTCCTCGGCGGTCTTGAGCAGGGCGTCGATGTTCGCGTTCGGGTTGGTCAGCACCCCGGACATCGCGGCGTCGAGCACCGCGTAGATGGCCTGGGCGTTGCGCGGCTCCCCCTTGATCGGCACCGGGTTCGCCTCGAAGGCCGTGAAGTTGGTGGTGTCCACGTTGGCGTTGGCCTTGCGGAGGTCCAGTTCCTGCTTCTGCGCGTCGCTGCCGTTGGTGAACAGCAGCGGCTGGGGCAGGCCCACCGGGTAGTTCTGCGGCTTGGCCCGGACGTAGTCGAACTGGCCCTTGCCGGGCGTGAGCTTCTGGTAGGCGATCCACTTCAGACCGGCCTTGACCTGCTCCGGGCTCAGGCCCTTCTTGAAGAAGTAGCCCTCGCCGCCGCCGAGCGTCGCCTTGGCCGGCCCGTCCTGGCCGGGCAGCGGGCCCATCGCCCAGTCCTGGTACTTGCCCTGGAACTGGCTGACGATCGCCTGGGTGGCGTCCGGCGCGCCGATGAACATGCCGACCTTGCCGGCCCCGGCGTTGGTGAGCAGGTCACCCCACTGGAGAAGCTGCCGGCTGCCCATGCTGTTGTCGCCGTAGCGCATGTCCTTGAGGTTCTGCAGGACCTGCTTGCCCGTCGGGTTGTTGAAGTCGGCCTTCTTGCCGTCGGCGGACAGCACCTGACCGCCCTGCGAGTAGAGCAGCGAGGTGAAGTGCCAGCCGCCGGTGTTGCCGGCGCTGTACTCCGAGTACCCCGCGACGCCGCCGCCGAGCGCGGAGATCTTCTTGGCCGCGGTCCGCACCTCCGGCCACGTCTTCGGCGGGTTGGCCGCGTCGAGCCCGGCGCGCTGGAACAGCGCCTTGTTGTAGATCAGGCCCATCGAGTAGTTCTTCACCGGGACGCCGTAGAGCTTGCCGCCGTCGGTGAAGACCTCCTTGAGCGCCGGGTCCACGCTGTCCCAGGTCGGGATCGTGTCCTTGGTCGCGTACTCGGTGATGTCCATCGCCTGGCCGGAGTCCAGCACCTGCTGGAGGTCGGTCATGTAGCCGTAGAAGACGTCGGTGACGGTGCCGCCGGCGAGGCGGGCGGTGAAGTCCGGCGGGTTGTTGCACTGCTCGCCGACGCTGACGCTCTTGACCACGATGTTCGGGTTCTGCCGCTGGAACTCGGCGACGTCGTCGTTCCAGTTCTTCAGCAGTTCCTTCTGCGCGCCGACCGGCTGGCAGTCGACCGTGATGGTGACCTTGCCGCCGGCGTCGGCGGAGTCGTCGCTCTTGGTGGAGCACGCCGCGAGGCTGAGCCCGAGGCCGGCCGCGAGCGCCGCCGCCGCGACCTTCCGATATTGCGGTACGGACATCTGTCCATCCCTTCGGGAACGGTTATATCGATGACCTGCACTGGTGTGGGTGACCCCCGGTGAGTGGAGTCAATGTAGCGACGCCGACTCTTAACGGCAAGGTTTCAACGTGATGACGAAAGAACACGACTTGATGACGGATGATCGGGACGACAGCCCGGGGCAGGCCGAGCCCCGCGCGGGACGCGTGCCGCTTGACGGGCTACTTGCATTTTGCAAGCATGGTCCCCATGAGCCTCTTCATCACCTGCCCGGTCGAGAGCGTCGAGCGCGCGACCGCCTTCTACACCGCCCTCGGCTGGGCCCTCAACGCCGAGATGTCCGACCACAACGTGTCGTGCTTCGCGATCGCCCCCGAGCAGTACGTCATGCTCGGCAGCCGCGAGATGTACGCGAGCGTCGGCGGAGTCGAGGAGCTGGTCGGCGGAGTTCAGACGCCCTCGAAGGTCACGGTCTCGTTCGACCTGGGCAGCCGCGAGGCGGTCGACGAACTCGTCGAGCGCGCCGCCACCGCCGGCGGGCGGATCGGTGACACCGACGACTACCCCTTCATGTACCAGCGCCAGTTCGACGACCCCGACGGCTACCACTACTCACCGTTCTGGATGAAGACGGACGCCGATCCGACCGCGTGAGCGACCTCGCCGCGGCCCTCGACATCGTCGGAGCACGGTGGGCCCTGCTCATCGTGGAACGGCTGCTCGACGGGCCACAACGCTACGGCGATCTGCAGCGCGACCTCGGCGTGCCGACGAACATGCTCGCGACCCGCCTGCGCGAACTCGAAGCGGCCGGCGTGCTGCTCCGCCTGCCCCTTCGACACAACACCCGGGCCTATGCGCTGACCGATCGCGGGTTCGCCTTGCGCGAGGCGATCGTCGCGCTCGGCAACTGGGGCAGGAACGACGCCTAGGCAGCGCCTCTGCGGGGTACCGGGGCGGTGGAGCCGCGCACCACCAGCTCGGGCTCGAAGAGCAGCTCGTCGCGCAGGACGCCGGCGCCCTCGATCTGGGTGACCAGCAGGTCCACCGCGGCCTGTCCCATCGTCTCGATCGGCTGCCGGACCGTGGTCAGCGGCGGATCGGTGCAGGTCATGAACGCGGAGTCGTCGAAGCCGACCACCGACACGTCGGCCGGCACCGCGCGGCCGAGCCGGCGGGCCGCCCGGATGGTGCCGAGCGCCAGCACGTCGCTGGCGCAGACGATGCCGGTCACCCCGCGCTCGATCAGTTTGGTGGCGGCGACCCGCGCCCCCTCCATGGAGAAGCTGGAACGCTCGACGAAACGGCGCTCCGCGCCCCAGTCGGCGGCCCGGACCATGGCGTCCAGCTTGCGCCGCGAGGGCACGTGGTCCTCCGGGCCCAGCACCAGGCCGATCCGCTCGTGCCCGAGCGAGCGCAGGTGCCCGTACGCCTGCTCGACCGCGACCGCGTCGTCGGTGGACACGCGCGGGAAACCCAGCTCCTCGACGCCGGCGTTGACCAGCACCACGGGCAGGCCCCGGTCGGTCAGCCGCCGGTAGTGCTCGTGCGAGGCGTCGGCGAGCGCGTACGAGCCGCCGGCGAAGATGACGCCACTGACCTGGTGGTCGAGGAGCATCTCCACGTAGCCGGACTCCGGCACGCCACCGATGGTGCGGGCGCAGAGCGCCGGGGTGAAGCCCCGTTGGGCGAGGGAGCCGGTGACCACCTCGGCCAGCGCCGGGAAGATCGGGTTCTGGAGTTCCGGCAGGACCAGCCCGACCAGTCGGGCCCGCTCCCCGCGCAGCTTCGTCGGGCGCTCGTAGCCGAGCACGTCGAGGGCGGTCAGCACGGCCGTCCGGGTCGCCTCGGACACGCCACCCCGACCGTTGAGCACCCGGCTCACGGTCGCCTCGCTGACGCCCGCCTTGCGGGCCACTTCCGTCAAGCGCTTCGTCACGGCGGCATCGTACGTCAGATTCTTGCAAGAAATGAACAGCGACTCGGCATCCTGCCGGTCAACCGCCACGGTCGCTGCCTCGAAAGATCCGAGCAGTTCCATGCTTGAAACACGACAAGTACCAGGAATAACATGAGGCACCTTGTCGGCGGGCACCCCTCGCCTCCGCCGAGGCCCCGTCCCTCCTCGCGAAAGTGGGTGCTCCGATGCAGCGGAGCGTGGAGAGCAGGTCGGGCCGTCGCCCGTCCCTGCCGAGAATTCTCGCGGTGGCGGTCACCGCCGCCGCCCTCGTCGTACCGCCGGGTGCCGCCACCGCCGCGACCAGGTCGCCCGACCCGGCGCCGGTGGTGACCCGGGCCGCCCTCGACCCGGCGCTGACCGCCGGTCGCGGCGCCACCGTCGACTACGTCGAGCAGGAGGCGGAGAACGCGCGGACCACCGGCACAGTGATCGGCCCCGACCGCTCCGCGTACACGCTCGCCGGCGAGGCGTCCGGCCGCCGCGCCGTGCGCCTGCTCCCCGGCCAGCACGTCGAGTTCACGCTGCCCCGGGCCACCAACGCGCTGACCGTGCGGTACAGCATCCCGGACGCGCCGGGCGGCGGCGGCATCACCGCGCCGCTGCGGGTCGACGTCGGGCGCGCGCCCGCCCGCACGATGCGGCTCACCTCGGCGTACGCCTGGCTCTACAACCAGTACCCGTTCACCAACGACCCCGACGCCGACCTGCTGCACCCGGACTGGTGGATCACCGAGTGCTCCTGCGTGCCGGCCGCCACCACACCCGCCCCGGTGATCGCCAAGCCGTTCCGGCCGCACCACTTCTACGACGAGCAGCGACTGCTGCTCGGGCGCACCCACCGGGCCGGCGAGGTGGTCCGACTGACCGCGCCGACCGGGACGGCCGCCGCCTGGACGGTGATCGACCTGCTGGACGCCCACCTGATCGCCCCGCCCCGGGTGGTGCCCCGCGCGGTCAACGTGCTCGCCTTCGGCGCCGACCCGACCGGGCGGCGGGAGTCCGCCGACGCGTTCGACCGGGCCGTCGCGTACGCCCGGCGGGTGGACCGTCCGCTCTACCTGCCGCCGGGCCGGTTCCAGGTCAACCGGCACGTGATCGTCGACGACGTGACGATCGTGGGCGCCGGAAGCTGGTACACCGTCGTGACGGGACGCGAGGTCGCCCTGGACACGCCGGCGCCGGACGGCTCCCGGCACACCGGCGTCGGCTTCTACGGACGCGACGCCGCCGACGGCGGCAGCCGCGACGTCCACCTCTCCGGCTTCACCGTCGAGGGCGACGTCCGCGAGCGGATCGACACCGACCAGGTCAACGCGCTCGGCGGCGCGCTCAACCACAGCACGATCGACGGCCTCTACCTGCACCACACCAAGGTCGGCATGTGGTTCGACGGGCCGATGACCGGGCTGCGTGTCACGAACACCGTCATCGCCGACCAGATCGCCGACGGCCTCAACTTCCACACCGGCGTCACGCACTCCTCGGTGACCAACTCGGTGGTCCGC
Organism: Micromonospora sp. NPDC049240; assembly: GCF_040647835.1. Taxonomy (NCBI): domain Bacteria; kingdom Bacillati; phylum Actinomycetota; class Actinomycetes; order Micromonosporales; family Micromonosporaceae; genus Micromonospora; species Micromonospora sp. NPDC049240. Next base: position 127,483 of record NZ_JBEZCX010000016.1, on the reverse strand, counting down.
AACAGCGGCGACGACGCGCTGGCCATGTGGTCGGAAGGGACCGCGAACGCGGGCAACACGTTCGCGTACAACACGGTGCAGTCCCCCGTGCTGGCCAACGGCATCGCGCTGTACGGCGGCGCCGACCTGACCGTGGCGCACAACCTGGTCGCCGACCCGGTACGCGAGGGCAGCGCGATCCATGTCGGCGCCCGGTTCGGCGCCGAGCCGTTCGCCGGCCGCATCCGGATCACCGGCAACACCACGGTCCGGGCCGGCACCTACGACCTGAACTGGAACATCGGCCTCGGCGCGATCTGGTTCTACGCGCTGGACCGCAGCATCGACGCCGACATCCAGGTGACCGGCGACGCCTACCTGGACAGCACCTACAACGCGATCATGCTGGTCAGCGACTGGCCGGTGAAGGACCAGGTCCGCATCGACGGCGTCGTGTTCCGCGACGTCCGGGTCGACGGCACCGGCACGTCGGTGGTGAGCGCCCGGACCGCCGGCGGCGCGAGCTTCGCCGGCGTGGACGCGCGCAACGTGGGCGCGGTCGGGGTCAACAACTGCGGCTCGTTCCACTTCACCCCGGCCGGGTCGGAGTTCACCGTGACCGACCTCGGCGGCAACGACGGCGGATGGCTCGCCCCGTGGCTGCTGCCCAACACCATCACCTGCGACGACCGCCCCCCGGTGGTGCCGCCGCCCCCGCCCTCGACCTGGTGATCGGCCGCTGACACGCGCTGATGCCGCCACCTCGGCGAGGTGGCGGCATCAGCGCGGTGGATCAAACCTCGGTGAGCTGGCCCCGCAGCTTGGTCAGGGCGCGGGCGAGCAGCCGCGACACGTGCATCTGGGAGACACCGACCTTGGCGGCGATCTCGCTCTGGGTCAGGTTGCCGTAGAAGCGGAGCGTGAGGATCTTCTGCTCCCGCTCGTCGAGCGTGGCCAGCGCCGGGCCGAGCGAGGCGCGCAGGTCGGCCAGCTCGTACTCGTTGTCGTCGATGCCGAGCGTGTCGCCCAGCTCGGTGGCGCTGTCGCCGTCGCCGATCGGGGTCGAGAGCGAGACCGCGTTGTAGGCGCGCGCGCCCTCCAGGCCCTCCAGGACCTCTTCCTCGGTGACGCCGAGGTGCGTGGCGATGTCGGCGACGGTCGGCGCCCGGTTGAGCGTCTGGGTCAGCGAGCTGTTCGCCTCGGAGATGCGCAGCCGCAGCTCCTGGAGGCGGCGCGGCACCCGGATGTTCCAGGTGCGGTCGCGGAAGTGCCGCTTGATCTCGCCGAGGATGGTCGGGATGGCGAAGCCGGCGAAGTCGACACCGCGGGAGGCGTCGAACCGGTCCACCGCCTTGATCAGGCCCAGCGCGGCCGTCTGCGCGAGGTCACCGGCCGGCTCGCCGCGACCGCTGTAGCGGGCGGCCAGGTGGTTGGCCAGCGGCAGCCACGCCTCGATGACCTGGTTACGCAGGGCGGCCCGCTTCGGGTGGTCCGCCGGCAGCTCGGCGAGCGCCGCGATCAGCTCGCTGGCACGGGACTCCTCACCGGTCTGCGGCGCGCGGTGCACCTCGGTGGCGGACGGTGCCATGGTCATCGTGGTCATGCTGCCCTTCCTGTCCTCGAAGAACGGGTGGGACCCCCACACCGGTCGTGGGAGCAACACTAGACCAAAGTTCACCAGCAAATCAACCGAACGGACGATGGATGTTTGCCGCATAAGTGGACAAAAAATCAGCGCGGCAGCAGCGGACGGTAATCAGCGGCGGTCAGCGGCAGTGCCGAGACGCTTCCGTCGGCACGGGGCACCTCCAGCGGCTCGCCGTCCCGGCGGAACGCGACGCTGTCCACGTCCGGTCGCTGGGTCAGGCTGCACACGATCTGCCCGAACGCGAGCACCTCGTCGTTACGGCCGGTCTCCTCGCCGGCCTGCCGCACGTCGACCGTGGCGACGGTGCCGGCCAGCGCCGCGCCGGCCACCGTCACCGTGCCCGGCAACGCGGTGGCCAGCCCTCGCCCACGCTCCGTCTGGTCCGGCCCGGCCAGCAGATGTTGGAGGTGGGCGTCCACCCCGGGCAGGCCGTCCACCCGGCGGGTCACCACCGCCAGCCCGTCGTCGCGTACGAAGCAGAACGGCTCGTCCACCCGCCCGTCCGGGTCGGCCATGGTGGTGCCCGCCGGCGTCGGGAACCGCCCGGGCGGCGGCTGCACCAGCCGGGGCTCGTCGTCGACCGGCACGCCGCAGCCGGCCAGCAGCACGACCGCGAGCAGCGCCGGAACCAGCCGTCGAACGGTCGGACGCCCGACGGCGGCGCGACCCGCAACCACGCGCCGCGTCATCGGACCGCTCCCGGCAGCTCGACCCGGAACCGGGCGCCCCGCTTCCGGTCCAGCACGGTGGCCGTGCCGCCGTGCGCGGCGGCGTGCTGGGCCACCAGGGCCAGCCCGAGGCCGGTACCGTCGGTGCCGGCCCGGGCGTGCGCGGCCCGACCCCGGACGAACCGGTCGAAGATGGCCTCCCGGTCCGCCGGCGGCACCCCCGGCCCCTCGTCGTCGACCTCCAGGACGCCCACCCCGTCCGCCGCGCCGAGGCGGACCGCGACCGGGCCGCCGCCGTACCGCTCGGCGTTCTCCAGCAGGTTCAGCAAGACCTGGGCGAACCGGCGGCGGTCGATCCACCACTGGTGCGGCACCCCGTCGGCCACCTCCACCAGGCTCTCCGGCAACGACCGTTCCCGGCAGGCGGCCCGCGCCAGCTCGGCCACGTCGACGGTCTGCCGGTGCGCGGGCTGCTCGGTGCGGGCGAGCTGGATGAGATCGTCGACCAGCCGCTGGAACCGGGCCACCTCGTCGGCGACCAGGCCGGCCGCAGTGGCGGTGCGCTCGTCCTGGTGCTCCTTACGACGGTTCAGCACGCTCGCCGCCGCGGCCAGCGTCTGGAGCGGGGAGCGCAGCTCGTGGCTGACGTCGGCGGCGAACCGCCGGTCCCGGTCGATCCGCTGCACCAGCTTGTCGACCATCTCGTTGAACGAGCTGGACAGGCGGGTGAGATCCGGGTCGGTGGTCGGGTCCAGTCGGGTGGCGAAGTCGCCGGCCGCGATCCGCTCGGCGGCGTCGGCGACCGCGGTGAGCGGGCGGAGGCTGTTACGGGTGGCGTACCAGCCCAGCGCCGCGCCGGCCCCGGCGATCATGATGGCCACCGCGGTCAGCGCCAGCCCGACCACCTGGAACGTGTCCTCCACCTCACGCAGCGAGGTCAGCTCGTAGTAACCCAGCTCGCCCGGGAGCGGCACGCCGACCAGCAGCGTCGGCTGCCCGTCGAGGCGGATCCGCTGCACGGCGGGCTGCCCGTCGGCGACCACGCGTTGCAGTTCCGCCGGCACCGAGCTGGCGCCCACGTCGGCGGTGCGGGCGTACCAGCCGGTGCGCAGGTGCAGCAGCGGACGCCGGGCGCTGCCGGTGTCCAGCGAGCGCAGCACCGCCACCACGTCCGGCGCACCGGTGTCCAGCCCCGACCGGACCACCGCGGCGTCGTAGTACGCGGCCCGGACCGCGGTGCGCTCACGCTCGTCGAGCAGCGAACGACGGGTCAGGTCGTACGAGAAGAGCGCCATCAGCGCGGCCAGCAGCAGGGCGCCGACGGCGAACGCGGCGGTGACCCGGGCGCGCAGTCCGGGTCGACTCATCGTTGCAGCTTGTAGCCGAGGCCCCGGAGCGTGACCAGGTGGCGGGGGTTGGCCGGATCCGGTTCGATCTTCTGCCGCAGCCGACCCACGTGCACGTCGACCAGCCGCTCGTCACCGGTCTCGTAGCCCCAGACGCGGCTCAGCAACTGCTGCCGGGACAGCACCCGACCGGCGTGTTCGGCCAGCTCGCAGAGCAGCCGGAACTCGGTGCGGGTCACCGGCACCGAGTGACCCGAGCGGCGCACCTCGCCGGCCTCCGCGCTGATCTCCAGGTCGCCGAAGAACTGGGCGGGGGCGGGGCCGGCCACGGTCCGGGCCCGCCGGCGCAGCGCCCGCAGCCGGGCCGACAGCTCCTTGATCGCGACCGGCTTGACCACGTAGTCGTCGGCGCCGGCCTCCAGCGCGGCGACGATGTCGTGGGTGTCGTCGCGGGCGCTGATCACCACGACCGGGACGTCGTCGTCACGGCGCAACTGTCGGATGCAGTCGAAGCCGTCGATGCCGGGCAGCATCAGGTCGACGAGCACGTAGTCGGCCGGGTTCTCCCGCTGCCGACGCAGCCCTTCCTCCGCGGTCGCCGCCCCGTCGGCCTGGTAGCCCTCCTCCTCCAGCGCGAGCTGGAGCGCGAGCCGGATACGGTCGTCGTCCTCGATCACCAGTACGGCCGTCATATGGGCATCATGACCGGCCCAGCACGGGTCGCCCAATCGCGCCGGCCGTTCGTGGCTTTTGTCATCGAACCGTCATCCAACCGTCCGGCGACCTCCACGGTCACCGCCCAGAGTGGGAGCGGACCGGAACCCGTCACGGAAGCGATCTGATGACCACCAGCCTGCCGCCCTCCCCGCCGGAGCCCACCGTGCCGCACGTCCGGGTGGAGATCACCGAGGAACTGGGCCTGGCCGGACTGCCCGAGGTCACCCACGTGCTGGATCAGATCCTGGCGCTGCGCCCCCGCGCGGTGACGATCGACCTGGCCGAGTGCCGGCACGTGGACGCCGCCGCCATCGCGCTGCTGCTGGACGTGCACCACCAACTCACCCGGCGTGACGGGACTCTCACGTTGACCAACCCGCATCCCCGGATCCGGCGCATCCTGGCCACCGCCGGGCTCGGCGCGACCGTCCCCATCGTCGACACGCCCCGCCCGGCCGCACGCGGCCGGGCCCGGGTCTCGTCCGCGCCGCGCTGAGGAGGAGTGGTGACCGTCAGCACGCTCGTCGGGGCGCTCGTCGTGGGACTCGCGGTGGGCGGGCTGGGACGTCTGGCCGTCCCGGGGCGAAAGGCCGTACCGGTCTGGTTGACCCTCGCGCTCGGGGTGGCCGCCGCGCTGCTCGGCGCGATCGTGACCGGGTTGGTCGACCGACGGCCGGACGGCGCCGTGCTGGTGTCCCTGCTGGTGCAGTGCGGCTTCGCCGCCCTGGCCGTCATCCTGGCGGTGCTGGCCGCCGGCCGGCCCGGGGCGGAACGGTCCGCGCCGCCCGACCCGGGGGCCCGGCGGAAGGAGGAGGTGTGACGGTCGTACCGGCGGAACACCTGATGATGCTGATCTGCGACGCCTGCGGCGACAGCGTGACCGGCACGGGCGCCACGCTGCCGGACGCCGAGGTGGTGTGGACGCTGGTCTTCGAGCACGACTGGGTCGGTTCCCCGTTCGCCTCCGGACCGCACCACTGCCCCCGGTGCAGCGCCCGGGCGGTGGTCGCCGACGACGGGCTGGGCCTGGACGACCTGGAGCAGGTCGGGGGGCAACCGGCCGCGCCGGAGACGGACTCCGCCGAGGCGGTACGCCGGGCGCTGACCGACCGGCACGTCCGGGGCGAGCGGGTGCTGGTCGACCTCGCCGGCCTGGAGGTGATCGACTCCGTCGGCCTCGGCCTGCTGGTCCGCGCGCACCAGGAAGCCCGGCGGGACGGGCGGCGGCTGTGCCTGGTGGCGCCGTCGCGGTTCGTGCTGACCGTGTTGCACACCATGCGGCTCGACGGCGTGTTCTCCGTCGTCGACGACCGCGTCCCGGCGTCGGGTGCCGCACCCGACCCGAGGTCATGAGCGAGCAGAAGGAGCCTCCCGCAGTGATGATGCCCTGGCCGTACCCCGATTTCCCGTTCGCCGGCGACGGGCCGGACCCCGACGGCGCGGACGTGCGGCTGGCCTCCCTGGTCGCCCAGCGGCTCAGTGCCGACTGGACCACCCGGCGGCAGCAGATCACGGTCACCGTGCAGAACCGGGTGGTCATCCTCGCCGGCCTGGTCGCCGATCCGGAGACCCGCCGGGTCGCCGCCGAGCTGGCCTGGGACGTGCCCGGCGTGTTCGACGTCTGCAACGCGCTGCGGCTGTACGGCGGGCGACGCTCCCGGCGCTGATCCGCCGGTTGCACGTATCGGCGTACGCCTCTACCCTCTGCGTGGGAGCGCTCCCCAGGCCGCCACGTCGGGCTTTCCGGGCAGGTTGACGACGGGCATCGTCCGATCACCACCCACCAGATGGGACCTTCCCGCATGTTCTCGACTTCCCGCCCGTCCCGGCGGCATCTGCTCGTCGGCGGCGCGGTCGGCGCGCTCGCCCTGGCGGCGACCGCCGTCATGCCGACGACGGACGCGATGGCGGCGACCGGCTGCGCCGTCACCTACACCACCAACTCCTGGCAGGGCGGCTTCACCGCAAACGTGACCGTGAAGAACCTGGGCGACCCGGTGAGCAACTGGACGCTGGGCTTCAGCTTCCCCGACGGCGGCCAGCGGGTGGTGCAGGGCTGGTCGGCCACCTGGCAGCAGAGCGGCGCCGCGGTGACCGCGCGCAGCCTGGACTACAACGGCGCGCTCGGCACCGGCGCCAGCACCACCGTCGGCTTCAACGGCTCGTGGACCGGGTCGAACCCGAACCCGACCTCGTTCACGCTCAACGGCACGGTCTGCACCGGCGGCACGAGCACCCCTCCGCCCACCACGCCGCCGCCGACCACTCCCCCGCCGACCACCCCGCCACCGCCCACCGGCACCACGCCGGTCGCGATCAACGGGCAGTTGCGGGTCTGCGGGGTCAACCTCTGCAACCAGTACGGCCGCCCGATCCAACTGCGCGGCATGAGCACGCACGGGTTGCAGTGGTTCGCCAACTGCTACACCGACGCCTCGCTCACCGCGCTCGCCGACGACTGGCAGGCCGACCTGCTGCGCATCGCGATGTACGTGCAGGAGCAGGGCTACGAGACGAACCCGGCCGCCTTCACCAACCAGGTGAACACGCTCGTCGACAAGGCCGAGGCCCGGGGCATGTACGCGCTCATCGACTTCCACACGCTGACGCCCGGTGACCCGACCTACAACCTGGACCGGGCCAAGACGTTCTTCGCCAACGTGTCGGCGCGCAACGCGGCCAAGAAGAACGTCATCTACGAGATCACCAACGAGCCCAACGGGGTGAGCTGGTCGACCATCCGCAACTACGCCGAGCAGGTCATCCCGGTGATCCGGGCGAACGACCCGGACGCCGTGATCATCGTCGGCACCCGGGGCTGGTCCTCGCTCGGCGTGTCCGACGGCGGCAACTCCGACGAGATCGTCAACAACCCGGTCCGGGCGGAGAACATCATGTACACGTTCCACTTCTACGCCGCGTCGCACAAGGACAACTACCGCAACGAGGTGCAGCGGGCCGCCGCCCGGCTGCCGCTGTTCGTCACCGAGTTCGGCACGGTGACCTACACCGGTGACGGCGCGGTCGACACGGCCAGCAGCAACGCCTGGCTCGACCTGCTCGACCGGCTGAAGATCAGCTACGCCAACTGGACGTTCTCGGACGCGCCCGAGGGCAGCGCGGCGCTGCGGCCGGGCACCTGCGCGGCGGGGAACTTCACCGGCACGGCGGTGCTGACCGAGTCCGGCGCGTACCTGCGCAACCGGATCCGTACCCCGGACAACTTCCCCACCTCCTGACCGGGCGGCCGGCGGCGGCCCTCCCCCCTTCGGGCCGCCGCCGGCCCGCCCCCGCCCGGGCCGTAGCGTGAGCACATGACGCCGACCGCGACCGTGCTGCTGGTCTTCGGCCGGGGGGTGGTCGCCGACGACCACGGTTACCGGCTCACCGCCGAGGGTGTCGCCCGCACCCGGGCCGCCGTCGCGTACGTCCGTGCCCACGCGGCCGAGTTCCGGGCCGCGCCCGACGCGCGGGTGGTGTTCACCGGCGGCTGGCCGCACGGGCCGGCCGGGGCGCCGGACCCGCCGGCGGGCTGCCGGGAGGGTGAGCTGATGCGGGCGCTCGCCCGCGACGCCGGCCTCGACGCGTACGCCCGGCTGGACGCCGAGACACGCTCCCGCACCACGTTGCAGAACCTCGCGCTCACCGTCCAGGACGGACTGCTCGGCGCGGCCGGGTTCACCCCCGCCCATCCGCTCGGGCTGGTCTCCCATCCGTGGCACCTGCCCCGCATCCGGCTGCTCGCCGCGCGGGCGCTCGGGCTGCGCGGCGCGCAGTTGCTGGACGTGCCGGTGACCGGCCCGGACGCGGTGCCGGCCGGACGTGAACGGGCGGCCCGGGTGGCCTGCCGGATCGGCTATCTGGGCCTGCGTACCCCGGAGGCGCTGTTGCGCCGCGAACGTGGGCTGACCCGCGCCGCCCACCGGGTGGAACGGCTGCTCGGCACGCGGGGATTCGCGGCCCGACGCGCGGGGTAGAACGCTCGTCGATCCACCCGGCGGGCCGCGCCGGCGGACGACGCCACCCCGGGAGGTTCCGTGATCGTGCTGGTGCCGGTGTACCGGCCGGGTGACCGGCTGCCGCCGCTCGTCACCGACCTGACCGCCGCGTTGCCCGGGGCGTCCGTGCTGGTCGTTGACGACGGCAGCGGCCCGGACGCAGCCGCGGTGCTCGCCGACGCCCGTGCCCGGGGCGCGACCGTGCTGCGCCGCCGGGTCAACCGGGGCAAGGGCGTGGTGCTGCGCACCGGTTTCCGGTACGCCCTGACGCACCGCCCGGGCGACGACGTGGTCTGTGTGGACGCCGACGGCCAGCACCTGGTCTCCGATGTGGTCCGGGTGGTCGACCGGATGCGGGACACCGGCGCCCAGACGCTGGGGGTGCGCCGGTTCGACGGCGAGGTCCCGGCCCGCAGCCGGTTCGGCAACGCCGCGACCCGGGCCGCGTTCCGGCTGGCCACCGGCCGGGACGTGCGGGACACCCAGACCGGTCTGCGCGCCTACCCGGCCGGGCTGCTGCACCGGCTCACCACGGTCCCCGGCGACCGCTTCGAGTACGAGATGAACGTGTTGCTGGACGCCGTCCGGGCCGGGTTGCCGATCGAGCAGGTCGACATCGCCACCCGCTACCACGCCGGCAACTCGGGATCGCACTTCTCCGCGCTCGCCGACTCGGTCCGGATCTACCGCCCGCTGGTCGGCTTCGCCGCCGCGCGGGCGCTCTCGCTCGTCCCAGCGGGGGTGGACGCGTCCGGCGAGCGCGCGGCGACGGCCGACCCGGCGCCCGCCCGGACGCGCTGAGCCGGCGGCGGCCGGAGATCCCGAGCCGGAGGGGCGGCCGGCGCGTGCCGGCCGCCCCGGGTCCGGTCAGGGATAGCTGACCACGTTGACCGGCACGGTGTTCGTGCCCTGTGCCGGGCCACCGGTGTCGTTGATGACGTGGGTGATCGACCCGTTACCGCCCAGCGAGACGGTGAGCAGGTCGTGGAACCGCACACCGGCCCGGGTCGGGGCCTCGAAGGCGTGGTAGGCGGCGATGGTCGGGTCCACGTTGAAGTAGCAGTAGCTGCCCATCCCCCAGCCCTCGAACGACGTGACCGAGTCGGCGACCTTGAACGCCGCGTACCCGACCCGGGAACCGTTCGTCCAGGCGGCGGCGTTCGGCGGGTCGTACGGCAGCTCGTTCTGGAAGAAGATGGTGCGCCCGTTCTCGCCGTTCCAGATCACCTCGTGCTTCTGGTAGTGCTCGACGAAGAGCCCGAGCGCGGTGACGTTGTCGCCGTTGACGATCAGGCCGGTGTCGGCGGTGTTCACCGTCCAGCCGATGCCGGTGCCGTGGTCGCCCCGCCAGGCCCAGATGTGGTCGATCAGCGCGTCGTCCTGGTTGACCACCAGGCTGGTGGTCGCCTTTCCGGCGTGCGCGCCGCCGATGCGGAAGAACACGTCCTGCACGGAGGTGGGGTCGGCGGTGTGGCGGGCCGCCGAGCCGGCGGGGCCGACCTGCAACAGCACCGGCGAGTTCACCGCGCCGGCGTCGAACAGCAGCCCGGCGAGCCGGACCCCGTCGACGTCGGCGACCGTCATCGGCACCACGCCGTTCTGCGGCACCAGCGTCGGGTAGCCGATGCCGAGCACGACCGTGCCGGGCCGGTTGACCGCGATGGTCTGGTCGACGGCGTAGACGCCGGGCGTGAACAGCAGGTTCAGCCCCTGGGCCAGCGCGGTGTTGATGGTGGCCGCCGAGTCACCGGGCTTCGCCACGTAGAACTGGCTCAGCGGGATCGAGGTGCCGGGCGTGGCGCCGCCCAGCCAGGACGCGCCGACCGCGTTGGTCCGGGTGGACGGCACGAACACCTGGTACGCGCCGCCGCTGTCGAGGTAGAGGTAGGGCACGTCGCGGCTGACCGGGGTCTGGGCCAGCGTGGTGTACGGCGGGTTCGGGAAGCTGGTCGCGGGCGCGCCGACCACGCCGGAGTTGGTCACGTTCCAGACCGCGTTGAGGTAGCCGCCCACGTTGCTGTCCCGGGTGTACCACTGCTGCTGGGAGTACGGCTGGACCACGCCGGTCACCCGGCTGTCCGCGATGTAGCCACCGCTGGCCCAGCCGTAGCCGTTCGGGGCCAGGTTCAGGTCGCCCTGGATGTCCATCCGGCGGAACGGCGCGGCCTGCGACACCGCCCAGCGGGTGAACCCGGCCGACGGGAAGACCTGCATGTTCGACGCCGAGCGCCAGAAGTTCTGGGTGGCGTTGCCGCCGAACCAGCCGGCGTCGACCGTGACGTCGCCGTGGATGCGCACGTCACCGGGGTTCCGGCCGAGCCCCATGATCGAGGTGTAGAAGCCGATCTGCGCGTTGATGCCGGAGTAGTCGCCCGGCTTGAACATCAGCGCGTACCGCTCGGTGCCGAACTGGTTCGACTCCTGGGTGCGGAAGACGGCGTCGAGCTGGGTCTGGATGGTGGCGGCGGACATCGACGGGTCGAACGTGAGCACGTTGGGCCCGAGCGGTCCGCCGCCGGGCACGGTGCCGCCGCCGGTGGTGTTGACGACGAGTTCCCAGAGCGAGTAGCCGTAGCCGGTGGCCCGCGCCGTGCCGTACACCCGCAGGTAGCGGCCGGAACCGCTGACGGTCACCGCGTCGGTGCCGCCGTCGCCGCTGGTGGTGCCGTAGACCGAGGTCCAGGTGGTGCCATCGGTCGAGGTCTGGAGCTGGTACGACCGCGCGTACGCGGCCTCCCAGGTCAGCACCACCCGGCAGAGGGTGCGCACGCTGCCCAGGTCGACCCGGAGCCACTGCGGGTCGGCGGCGGCGCTGGCCCAGCGGGTGCCCGGGTTGCCGTCGACCGCCGCCGAGGCGGGGGTGCCGGCGTTCTCGGTCGACGAGGCGGTGGCCGGCCGGCCCTGGGCCGCGTTCGTCGCGGTGTCGCAGCCGCTGCCGCCGCCGGTGGTGCCGTAGACCTGGAACTCCCAGAGCGAGTAGCCGTAGGCGGTGGCCCGCGCGGTGCCGTACATCCGCACGTAGCGGCCGGTGCCGCTGACCGTCAGGTCGTCGGTGCCGCCGTCGCCGTTCGTGGTGCTGAACACGGTGGTCCAGGTGGTGCCGTCGGTGGAGGTCTGCACCTGGTATGCCCGCGCGTACGCCCCCTCCCAGGTCAGGCTGACCCGGGAGACGGTGGCGGTCGCGCCGAGGTCGACCTGGATCCACTGGGGATCGGCGAACGCGCTGGACCAGCGGGTGCCGGTGTTGCCGTCGGTGGCGTTGGACGCCGGACTGCCGGCGTTCTCGGTCGAGGAGGCGGTGGTGGGCCGGCCCTGGGACAGCAGCGGGTCGGCGGCGCGGGCCGGCCCCGCCGGGGCGGTCAGCGCTCCGGCGGCGAGCAGCGCGGCCAGCGCGGCGAGCAGCCGGCGGACCGGCCGGCGGCGGACGGGCGGAAGGGGTGACATGGGCAGCTCCGGGACGGGTGGAGTGCGGGGAACGGGCACGGGCGTGCCAGGGTGGCCGCCCGTGCGGTGGACCATCCCCGCACGCAGTGGCGCATGTCAATTCCCGGCAGCGACTTCCCCTGCTTTTTTCGCACCTTGTGAAAAGTCCGGAACAAAGCAGCGGTCGCGCCCTCACCCGGTCGCGGCCACCGCCGCCGCGACCCGCCGGACCCGGTCCGGGTGGGTGAGCACGTCGACGTTGTCGACGTACTGGTCCACCGCGCCGACCGGTGGCCGCCCGCGCAGCTCCGGGTCGTCGATCGCCGCGCGCAGCGCCTCGACGAACCGCCCCGCGTGCAGCACCAGGAACGGTCGGTCGTGGAACGGACGGGCGGTCGGGTCCACGGGCGCGGCCAGCCCGGCGTCGTTGGTCCAGGCCGCCACCGTCTCCAGGGCCCGTACCAGACCGGCCTGCCGGGCCGGCCAGTCGCCGGGCCCGAGCGCGACCGCCAGCGCGTCCCGGACCGGCGCCGCCGCCGGCAGACCGGCGAAGACCGTGCCGAGCCACTTCGGGTACGGCGGCCAGCGGCGGTGCAGCACCAGGCCGAGGCGCATCAGGTCGCGGGCCAGCCCGGCGACGACGATCCGGCTGCCCAGGTCGTCGCCGACCTCGGCGCACCGGCCGGCCAGGTGCTCGGCCTGCGCCACCCGCTGCCAGCCGGCCAGCAGCACGTGCCGCCACACGTCGTCCGGGTACCACGCCAACCGCGCGCGGACGGCGGTGAGCGCCCCGTCCAGCCCGTCGTGGAACACCGCGCCCCCGGTCAGCTCGGCGAGCCGCTGCGTCGGCGTGGCCAGCCAGTCCGCCGCCGTCAGGCCGGCCCGCGGATCGACACCCAGCCGGTCCCGCAACCACGCCCCGAGCTCGTCGACGCTCACCCCGTGCCGGTCACCGTCCGCCCGGACCACCCCGAGCCGGACCGTCGGGCCACCGGCGAACCGGGCCGGCCAGCCGAGGAACTCCCCCGGCAGCTCCGCGTCGAGCACCGCACGCACCTCGGGCACCCGCGCCGCGTCCGCCACGAACACCTGGGTACGCGGACCCCAGTCGTGGTCGGTGGAGCGGGGCGTGTCGAGGCCGAACAGCTCGGAGCCGCCGTCGAGCAGGCCGGCGGCGTACCGCAGGCCGGGCAGTCGGCGGGCCAGCAGCGGGGCCACCACCTCGTCGTGGAACCGGCGGGCCAGGATCAGACCGGGTACGAAGCTCACCGGGCCAGTCTGCGCGCACCGGCGCTCGCCGGGCCGCCCGTTTTCGGCCCACGGGTGCGTCCCCCACCTCGTCGGTGGGCTGTGCCACCCTGGTCGGCGTGGCACACCGACCCCCGATCCTGCTGATCGACTCCCCCAGCCTCTACTTCCGCGCCTACTTCGGCATTCCCGAGTCGGCCGCGAAGACGGGCGACGGCCAGCCGGTCAACGCCGTACGCGGCTTCCTCGACATGCTCGCCCAACTGGTGCGCACCCGCCGGCCGGACCGGATGATCTGCACGCTGGACCACGACTGGCGGCCGGCCTGGCGGGTGGAGCTGCTGCCGTCGTACAAGGCGCACCGGGTCGCGCCGCAGGGCGGCGAGGTCGTGCCGGACACGCTCTCCCCGCAGGTGCCGATGATCCTCGAGGTGCTCGACGCGCTCGGCGTCCCGGCGGTCGGCGCGACCGGCTACGAGGCCGACGACGTGTTGGGCACGCTCTCGGTGACCCAGCCGGGGCCGGTCGAGGTGGTCTCCGGCGACCGCGACCTGTTCCAGCTCGTCGACGACGACCACCCGACACGTCTGCTCTACGTCGGGCGGGGCGTGGCCAAGCTGGACGACTGCGACGACGCCGCGGTGCGGGCCCGCTACGGCGTGCCCGCCGACCGGTACGCCGACTTCGCCGCGCTGCGCGGCGACCCGAGCGACGGCCTGCCGGGCGTTCCCGGGGTGGGTGAGAAGACCGCCGCCCGGTTGATCGACCGTTACGGCGGCCTCGACGGCATCCTGGCCGCGCTCGACGATCCCGCTTCCGGCTTCGCGCCGGGCCTGCGCGGCAAGCTCGACGCCGCCCGCGACTACCTGGCCGTGGCGCCCAAGGTGGTCCGCGTCGCCACCGACGTGCCGCTGCCCGAGCTGGACCCGACGCTGCCGACGGCCCCGGCCGACCCGGACCGACTGCTCGACCTGGCGCAGCGCTGGAACCTGGCCGGCTCCTGCCGACGCCTGGTCGACGCGCTCGCCACCCCCCGCCCCTGACCCACCCCTCCCGCCCCACGCTGTTTGACGGAAAGAGTGGCCATTCCGAGCGGGATGGCCACTCGTTCCGTCAATCAGTGCCCCGGGCACTGGGGGCGGGGGCAGGTCAGGGGCGTCGGTCGGTGTTGCGGCGGGAGGGGAACTGCGCGCCTGGCTGGGCCAGCGTCGACCGGGCCCGCAGGCCGACCGGGTCCGGCGTCGCGGGGGGCGGTGTCGAGGAGGCCGGTGCCGACCGGGCGCGCAGGCCCACCGGGTCCGGCGCCGGTTCGGCCTCGGCCACCGGCGACGCGCCGTCCAGCCGTGCCGCCACGTACGCGGCACCGGCCCGGTCGTCGTCGGACGGCGCGGCGAGCAACGCGTAGACCAGCCCGACCACGCCGAAGACCACCGCGAGCACGATCGGCACCAGCAGGCCGCTGACCTCGGTGCCGCCGGTGGCCACGCCCCGGCCCTCGTGCAGGTGCACCGACAGCGCGCTCATGCCGGTGAAGTGCATGCCGTTCACGGCGATGCCCATGACCAGCGCGGAGGCGATGATGGCGACGCCGCGCCGGACGGTCATCGCCAGCCAGAGCGCCACCGTGGCGGCCACCAGCGCGATCACCACGGAGAGCGTCACCCGCAGCGGGTCGTAGCCGAGCGTGCCGTCCAGCCGCATCGCCGCCATGCCGGTGTAGTGCATGGCGGCCACCCCGGCGCCGGTGAAGAAGCCGCCGGCGAGCAGCCGGGTCGCGGTGAGCCGGCCGGTGCCCACGACGGCCAGGCCGATGCCGACCGCGCCCATCGCGATCACCGTGCTGGCGGCGGTCAGCGGCACGTCGTAGCGGATCCGGGTGCCGGTGACCGCGAAGCCGAGCATGGCCATGAAGTGCATCGCCCAGATGGCGGTGCCGCCCAGCGCCCAGGCGGCGAGCAGACCCCACCAGGCCCGCTGGCCGGCGCCGGTGGCGGTCCGGATCCGCCCCGCGCAGACCAGTCCGAGCGCCGAGCCGAGCACGGACAGCGCGTAGCTGAGCGCGGGTGTGATCCACCCGTACTCGAAATGATTGATCTCGCCCACGGTGACCTTCCCCCGATCCGCTGCCGACGCGTGACCCGACGCGCCCCGGCAATGATCCGGCAGCGTCTGACCAGGCATGACGGCGGCCCCCTCATGTTCGAGGGGTGCCGTCGCGACGACGCAGCGATGCGTCGATTTCCTTCCGGCGGTGACCGAAAGTGATCGTCAGGCGGAGGCGTGATAGGCCAGGACGCCCCGGTTCACGGCCGAGATCGCCTGCCGCGCGGTGGACCGCAGCCCGGTCGACGCGCCGCCCGAGTCGGCGAGCTGGCCGAGCAGGTCGACCACCTGCCGGGCCCACCGGACGAAGTCGCCGGCCGGCATCTCGCCGTCGATCTGGTGCCCGCTGGCGAGCACCTTGGCCAACGCCTCCCCGCGCGCCCACCGGTAGATCGGCCAGGCGAAGCCGAGATCCGGCTCGCGGGTGACGGCCAGGCCGCGGGCCGCCTCGTCCGCCTCGATGTCACCCCACAGCTTCAGCGTCTCGTCGACCGCGTCGCCGACCGCGCCGCGCGGCAGCGACGCCCGCTCGTCGACGTCCCGCCGGGCCTCGAAGACCACCACCGACACGGCGGCGGCCAGCTCGGCCGGGGACAGCCCGTCCCACACCCGGCGGCGCAGGCACTCGGCGACCAGCAGGTCGGCCTCGGTCCAGATCCGGGCCAGCATCCGGCCGGCGTCGGTGACCTCACCGTCGGGGGCCAGGTAGCCGCGCGCGGTCAGCAGCGCCACGATCCGGTCGAACGTCCGGGCCAGGGAGCCCGTCCGCCCGCTGACCCGCTGCCGCAGCTCCTCGGTGTCGCGCTCCAACCGGCGGCGGCGCTCCGCCCAGCGGGCGTGCTCCTCCCGGTCGGGGCAGGCGTGGCAGGGATGCCCGCGCAGCTCGACGCGGAGCTGGCTGAGCCGGTGGTCCTCCCCCACCGCCTGGCGGGACCGACCGCCGCGCCGGCCGCCGTGCCGGTCCAGCCCGGTGCCGCTGACCGCGGCGGCCAGGTCGCGCCGGGCCGCCGGGGACCGGTGGTTGAAGTGCTTCGGGACCCGGATCCGGGTGAGCACCTCGGCCGGGGTGGTGAAGTCGCCGGGGCTGACCCGGCCGGCCCAGCGGTCCTGGGTGAGCACCAGCGGGCGCGGCTCCCCGAACCCACCGGTCGCCGGGTCGAGGACCACGGCCAGGCCGGCCCGCCGCCCGGACGGCACCCGGATCACGTCACCGACCCGCAGCCGCTCCAGCGACGCGACGGCCGCCGCCTTGCGCTGGGTCTGCCCCTGCCGGGCGATGGCCCGCTCCCGGTCGGCGATCGCCACCCGCAGCGCGAAGTACGCGTCGAAGTCGCCCTGATGGCAGGTCGCCTCCGCGCCGTACGCCTCGATCGTCTCGGTGTTGCGCTGCACCTGCCGCGCCAGGCCGACCACCGAGCGGTCCGCCTGGAACTGGGCGAACGAGGACTCCAGCAGCTCCCGGGCGGGCGCCGCGCCGACGCTGCCGACCAGGTTGACGGCCATGTTGTAGGACGGCCGGAAGCTGGACCGCAGCGGATAGGTGCGGGTGGAGGCGAGGCCGGCCACGTGCCGGGGGTCGGTCTCCGGCGACCAGACCACCACCGCGTGCCCCTCCACGTCGATGCCCCGCCGGCCGGCCCGGCCGGTGAGCTGGGTGTACTCCCCCGGGGTGAGGTCGACGTGGGCCTCACCGTTGAACTTGACCAGGCGCTCCAGCACCACGCAGCGGGCCGGCATGTTGATGCCCAGCGCGAGCGTCTCGGTGGCGAAGACGGCCTTGACCAGGCCGCGGACGAACAGCTCCTCGACGACCTCCTTGAACGCGGGCAGCATGCCGGCGTGGTGGGCGGCGAGCCCACGCTCCAGCCCGTCGAGCCACTCCCAGTAGCCCAGCACGGACAGGTCCTCACCCGGGATCGCGGTGACCTTGGACTCGACCACGCGGCGGATCTCGGCGCGCTCGTCGGGCGAGGTCAGCCGCAGCCCGGCGGCGAGGCACTGCTGCACGGCGGCGTCGCAGCCGGCCCGGCTGAAGATGAACAGGATGGCCGGGAGCAGCCCTTCCCGGTCGAGCCGGTCGACGATGTCCGGGCGCATCGGGCCCCGCCAGCGGGGGCCACGCCGCCCGCCGCCGGGGCCGGCGCTGCGTCCCTCACCCAGTTCCAGCCGGCGCACCGTGTCCCGGGTGTGACGCAGCAGCTCGGGGTGGACGTCGTGCTTGCGGGCCGCGTCGGCGTCGTGGAACAGGTCGAACATGCGCTTGCCGACCAGCATGTGCTGCCAGAGCGGCACCGGCCGGTGCTCGGAGACCACCACCGCGGTCTCGCCGCGCACGGTGACCAGCCAGTCGGCGAACTCCTCGGCGTTGGAGACGGTGGCCGACAGCGAGACCAGGGTCACCGACTCCGGCAGGTGGATGATCACCTCTTCCCACACGCCGCCCCGGAACCGGTCGGCCAGGTAGTGCACCTCGTCCATCACCACGTAGGCGAGGCCCTCGAGCGTGGCCGAGCCGGCGTAGAGCATGTTGCGCAGCACCTCGGTGGTCATCACCACCACGGGCGCGTCCCCGTTGATCGCGTTGTCGCCGGTGAGCAGGCCGACCTGCGCGACGCCGTAGCGGTCGACCAGGTCGTGGTACTTCTGGTTGGACAGCGCCTTGATCGGCGTGGTGTAGAAGCACTTGCGCCGCACCGCCGGCCCGTCACCACCAGGGGTGCCGCGCAGCGCCAGGTGCACGGCGAACTCGCCCACCACCGTCTTGCCGGCGCCGGTGGGCGCGCAGACCAGCACGCCGCTGCCCCGCTCCAGGGCCTCGCACGCCTCCCGCTGGAAGTCGTCGAGGTCGAACCCGAGATCGCGGGAGAATTCGTCCAGGGCCGGGAAGGCGGAGGCCTGCGCGGCCCGGCGGCGCGCCGCGGCGTACCGCTCGGCGGGGCTCGACATGCATCCAAGATTAATCGGTACCGCCGACGACCACCGGTCAAGGCCGTCCGGCAGGGCCGTCGGAGCGGGTCGGTAGGGTGCACGACGTGCCGGACCGTACCGAACTGCCCCACGCCTCGCGCGGCGCCGACGACGCCGTCCGCCCGAGCCCGTCCCGCCGCCCCGTGGAGGCGGTGCTCTTCGACTTCCACGGCACCCTCGCCCAGGTGGAGGAGCCGCTGGCCTGGGTGCGCGCCGCCGCGGCCGCCTGCGGGGTCGAACTGGACCGGATCAAGGCCACCTCGCTCGCCGACCGGCTGCTCACCGCCGGCCGGGCCGGCGGTCCGCTGCCGGCCCGGGTGCCGCCCCGGCTGGCCGAGCTGTGGGCCGACCGCGACCTCTACCCGCACGCCCACCGGGAGGCCTACACCGGGCTGGCCGAGACCGTCGACGCCGGCATCGACGGGCTCGCCGACGCGCTCTACGAGCGGGTGCTGGTGCCCGAGGGCTGGCTGCCGTACCCGGACACCGCGCCGGTGCTCGGCGC
Source organism: Micromonospora sp. NPDC049240 (assembly GCF_040647835.1). Lineage (NCBI taxonomy): Bacteria > Bacillati > Actinomycetota > Actinomycetes > Micromonosporales > Micromonosporaceae > Micromonospora > Micromonospora sp. NPDC049240. The sequence goes on along the minus strand of NZ_JBEZCX010000016.1, from coordinate 108,881 downwards.
GCTGCGGGCCGCCGGGGTCAAGGTGGCGGTGGTCAGCAACATCGGCTTCGACCTGCGACCACTCTTCACCGCCTGGGACCTCGACGCGCTTGTCGACGCGTACGCGCTGTCGTACGAGGTGGGGCGCTGCAAGCCGGACCCGGGCATCTTCCTGCGGGCCTGCGGGCTGCTCGGCGTCGACCCGGAGCACACGCTGATGGTGGGCGACACCCCGGCCGACGCCGGCGCGGTGGCGGCCGGCTGCGGCGTGCTGGTGCTGCCGTGCGCCGAGCCCGGCCGGCCGAACGGGCTGGGCGCGGTGCTCGACCTGGCCGGCATCCGGTGACCGGCCACGCGTCGGGCCGTCAAGCTGGCCGCGCGGCGGAGCGTCGGGCCGGCCGCCCTGCGGAGCACCGGGGCCGACGTGCCCGGCCCGATGTCCGGCATGCCGGCTGAGGTCAGCGGCGGCACCGCCCGGCACCCCCCACCGCCGGGCCGGCTCGGTGGGGTGGCGCTGGTGCTCGGTGGGGCGTTGTCCGTGCAGTTCGGCTCCGCGCTGGCCGCGTCGTTGTTCCCGCGTACCGGGGTGGCCGGGGCGGTCACGCTGCGGCTCACTCTCGGCGCGCTGCTGATGCTCGTCGTGTGCCGGCCCCGGCTGCGCGGGCACCGGCGCGGCGACTGGGCCGCCGTGGTCGCGTTCGGGCTGGCCCTGGCCGGCATGAACTCGATCTTCTACCAGGCGATCGAACGGATCCCGCTCGGGCCGGCCGTGACGCTGGAGGTGCTCGGACCGTTGGCGCTCTCCGTGGTCGGGGCGCGCCGGGTCGCCGCGTGGTGCTGGGCCGGGCTGGCGCTGGCCGGCGTCGCCCTGCTCGGGCAGGGCGGCTTCGACCGGCTGGACCCCGTCGGCGCGGCGCTGGCGCTGGCGGCGGGCACGATGTGGGCGGCGTACATCGTCTGCTCGGCCCGGGTCGGCGCGCGGTTCCCCCGGGCCGACGGGCTGGCCCTGGCCCTCACCGTGGCGGCGCTTGTCACCCTGCCGATCGGGCTGGTCGACGCGGGCGGTCGGCTGACCCACCCGGCGGTGCTGGGGCTCGGCGCCGGGCTGGCGCTGCTCGCCTCGGTGCTGCCGTACAGCCTGGAGCTGGCGGCGCTGCGGCGGCTGCCCACCGCCACGTTCGCGGTGCTGATGAGCCTCGGACCGGCGATCGCCGCGCTGGCCGGCTGGCTGGTGCTCGGTCAGGCGCTGCACCCGGTCGAGGTGCTCGCCATCGCGCTGGTGGTGGCCGCGAGCGCGGGCGCGGTCCGCGCCGCCGCCCCACCACCGGCCGTGGTCAGCGCAGCAGCCGCAGCGCCGCCGGCACGGCGGTGACGGTCACCGGCAACGGGAACGCCCGCTCGCCGTCCACGTACGTGGTGATGCCGTCGGCGACCAACTCCACCGTCCGCGCCCGGTAGGTCCGCACCAGCGGGTGCGTGACGTGGGTGCCCCGGTAGATGCGGGGCTTGACCCGCATCAGCGTGCGCCTGTCGAAGCGACCGCCCACCACCACGTCCAGCAGCCCGTCGGTCGGGTCGGCGTCCGGGCAGATCCGCATGCCGCCGCCGTAGCTGGCCGCGTTGCCGACCGCGACCAGCACCGCGTCCACCTCGTGCGGCACGCCGTCGAGGGTGAGCCGGTAGCGGCGGGGGCGCAGCCGGGCCAGCTCGACCAGGATCGCCAGGTCGTAGCGGCGCCGACCGCGCGGCCAGCGCATCCGGTTGGCCCGCTCGTTGACGATCGCGTCGAAGCCGGCCGCGAGCACCGCACCGAACCAACGGTCGTCGTCGCCGGGCCGGGACAGCCGGGCCAGGTCCACCGGGCGGGTCCGGCCGGCGGCCAGCGCGGCGGCGATCACGTCGACGGCGGCGAGCGGGTCGGCCGGGTAGCCGGTGTCCACCGCGAAGTCGTTGCCGGTGCCGGCCGGGACCGGCCCGAACGGCACCGCCGTGCCGGCGACCGCCTGCACCGCACGGTGCACGGTGCCGTCGCCGCCGACCGAGACCAGCGCCCCGGCGCCGCCGGCCACCGCGGCGTGGCACGCCGCCTCCGCCTCCCCGGCGGTACGCGCGCGCAGCAGCTCCACAGGGCGGCCGGCGGCACCGAGGCGCGCCAGGACCTCCGGCAGCAGGCCCCGGTGCCGGCCCCGGGCGGCGGTCGGGTTGGCGAGCACGGCCACCGGGCCGGGCGGAACATGATCGGGCGCGGTCACGGCGAGCACGGTACGACACCGGGCGCACCGCCCACCAGGGGAGACACCGACGTCGGTGATCGACGGGGCCGCGGCGCGAACGACCGTACGGCATACTCCGCGCCATGCGTTCCCGCACGCTGATCGCCGTCCTCGCCCCGTTCGCGCTGGCCCCGTTCGTGCTGGCCGCCGGGCTGTGGTGGGCGCACCGGCCGGGCGAGACGCCCTGGCACGACAGCGCGGTCGCCGACGCGACCGAGACGGTCGACCGGCTGGAGAGCCGGTTCGATGTCGACCACCTCTACCAGGCCGACGAGTTCGTGCACGCCGCCGGGCAGGAGGAGGCGGTGGAGGTGCTCCAGGTGCGCGGCGAGACGCACTGGCAGACCGGGGTGACGTTGGTGCTGCGGGTGACCGGGCACGGCGTCGGCGTCAACGACTGGGGCGAGCGGGTCGAGGGCACCGAGCCGGTCTGCTTCCGGCTGAACCTCGGCCCCGAACGGGACGACCGCGACGACGACATCGACTGCCCCACCGGCGACCCGCTGCCGGTCCCCCGGGACCCGTCCCTCACCGGCGTCGACGCCCGGCTCCGGGCGGCGCTCACCCGGTCCGGCCCCGACGAGGCCGCGGTCCGTGCCGCCGTGGCCGGCCTGGAACTCGACCCGGCCGTGCGGCAGGAGATCGCTGTGCGGGGCGGCACGGTCGGCGTGGCGCTGCGGGCCAGCCAGTACGACTGCCTACTCGCCCGCGTCGGCCCGACGGGCGCCGCCGAGACGTGGCGGCCCTCCCACGTCCAGCTCGCCCCCGGTGAGCTGAGCTGTTCCGCCGGGCTGGCGTTGAGCAGCCAGTTCGGCCACTCCGTCCGCTGACCGGCGACACGACGACGGCGCCCGGCACGGAGCCGGACGCCGTCGGAAGGGCGCTGTCAGGGCAGGTCGACCGGGCGCAGCACCCGGTCCACCGCGTGGGCGATCTGCTTGTTGCCCTTGTTGATGTCGTAACGGACCACCCGCGCGTCACGGTCGTTGGTGTCCGCGTCGACCAGGCGCACCTGCTTGCCGTACCAGCAGTGCCGCACGTCGACCTCGACGGAGGCGCCGAGCGCGGTCGACAGCTCCGCGCCGTCGGCCTTCAGCGCCGCCTTCCGGTCGATCGTGGCGCCCGGCACCACGTGGTAGAGCAGCACGTTCTCCACGGTGTCCACACCCAGGCCGGCGACCCCGTCGAACGCGGCCTTCTCGCTCGGCAGCGTGCGCGCGTGGGTGATGTCGCGGACCAGCTCGCGGAACGCGTAGTCGTTCGGCACGAACGCGGTCAGCGCGACCGTGCCGTCGGTGAGCACCTTCACCGGCGAGTTCGGCTTCGCCTCCAACACGGTCAGGACCGCCTTGGTGAGCACGTCGAAGTCCCGCGCGTTGCGGTCGAAGCCGCTCTTGTCGGCGGTGAGCACCGCGGCCAGCGAACGCGTACCGGGCTGCTTCGCGCCGGCCTGGGCGGGCGCGGCGGCGACGGCGGTGGCCACCGCCGCGGCCGTGGCACCCACGGCCAGCCGGGCGGCGAGACGAGCGATGTTCATCGGGGAGCCTTTCGTCGAGGCGACCAGGTCCGTGACTGTCGTCACGACCCTTGCTTCGCCCGCACCGTCCCCGATGGATGCACCCGCGTCGCAACTCCTCCGATCAGCGCACCACCAGCCGCCTGCTCACCGACGGCACCCCGTCGCCCTTGACCTTGAGCGTCCAGTTCCCGGCCGCGCCCAGGGCCACCACCGTCTCGGCGGTGCCGTTCGGCTCCGCCTTCAGCTCGGCGATCCGCTTGCCGTCCGGATTGAGCACGTACAGCGTCCGGGCACCGGCGGTCTTGTTGGTCACCTTCAGCGAGAGCTTCTCGCCGGGCTCGGCGATCAGCCCGTCCGCGCCGGTGAGCGTGTCACCGGTCAGCTCGATGGCGACCGCCCGGTCGTACGCGGTCTCGGCCGCGGCGCTGGCCACGTTCCCGTCGTCGGAGACGGTGATCCGGGTCCGCACCCCGTCGCCCTGCCGGCCCGGCTTGCAGGCCACCTCGTAGGAGCCGGTGGCGAGCGTGGCGCGCAGGTCGCCGCTGCGGCCCGCCGGCACGTCGGCCACCTCGGCGATCACCTTGGTGAAGCCGTCGCCCTCCCGTCCGTAGACGTAGACGCCGGTGGCCTGCTGCCCCCGGTTGGTCACGGTGAAGGTCACCGTGCCGGGGGTGAACAGCGTGGTGGTGACCTCGCAGCTGGTGTCGGTGGCGGTCACCGGGACCTGCTCGCCCTTCGGCGCGGGCTCGTCGTCGCCGCAGGCGGTCAGCGCGGTGGCGGCACAGAGGACGGTCAGGACGGCGGCGGTACGGCTTTTCATCGGGGCTCTCCGGAGCGGAGGTCAGCGCGCTGACCGGGACGGGGCGTGGGACTCGGCGAAGTCAGCAGAGTCTAAGCGGGCCGGCGGCGGCGGCAAGGCCCGAGGGCGACTCGAATGTGCAGCCGCGCGCCGGCCCGGCATGATGGGCGGCATGCGTCTGGTCTCCCTGCTCCCGTCCGCCACCGAGATCGTCTACGCGCTGGGCCTCGGCGACGACCTGGTCGGGGTGACGTTCGAGTGTGAGGTGCCGCCGTCGTACCGGGCCGGCGTCACGGTGGTGGTGGGTGGTCGGGACACCCGCGGCATGAGCCCCGGTGAGATCGACGCGTACGTCCGGGAACGGGTCGCCGCCGGCGACGACCTGTACACGTTGCACGCCGGCGCGCTGGCCGGGTTGGACCCGGACCTGATCCTCACCCAGGACCTGTGCCGGGTCTGCGCGCTGCCGTCCGGCCGGGTGGCCGACGCCGTCGACCATCTCGGCGCGCGGGCGGAGGTGCTGTCGCTCGACCCGTACACGCTCGACGACGTGCTGGGCACGATCCGCGCGGTGGGCGCGGCGGCCCGGGTGCCGGACCGCGCCGAGGCCCTGGTGGACGGCCTGCGCGCCCGGCTGGCGGCGATCCGGTCGGCGGTCGCCGGCCGGCCCCGGCGGCGGGTCGCCGTGGTCGAGTGGGTGGACCCGCCGTTCGGCGCCGGGCACTGGATCCCGGACCTGGTGGACGTCGCCGGCGGCGAGCCGGTGGCCACCAGTGCGGGGGCCCGGTCCACGCCGACGACCTGGGCGGAGCTGCGTGCCGCCGAGCCGGAGGTGGTGCTGGTCGCGCCGTGCGGCTTCCGGCTGGACGGGGCCGCCGACCAGGCCGGCGCGGTGGCCGGGCACTTCCCGGGCGCGGAGGTCTGGGCGGTGGACGCGGACGCGCTCATCGTGCGGGCCGGTCCCCGCCTGGTCGACGGCGCCGAGGCGATCGCCGCGATCCTGCACCCCGACGCCGTCGCGCCGCTGTCCCCCACCGCCGCCCGCCGGGTGGCCTGAGCCCCGATCCACCCCATCTCCCGCAACGGGCGAACGCCGCCCCCGAGCAGCGGGGACGGCGTTCGGGACGGGCGGAAGGGTCAGGTCATGTCGTCGTAGCGGCGCTCGATCGGCGCCGGCGCGGCGACCGGCTCGGGGGCCGCGACCGGGGCGGACGCCTCGATCCGGGCGCCGGTCGGCACCGGCTCGTCGGACAGGTCCAGCGGCGACACCTCGTCGTCGTCGATGCCTGCGTAGACCTCGCGCCCACGTCCACGCCGTTTGTCGTTGAGGAACGCCAACCCCACCGCGCCGAAGTAGAGCGCGGAGAGGCAGAACGCCAGCGCCGTCATGCCGAACGGGTCCGGCGTCGGCGTGACCACCGCGGAGAACGCGAAGAACACGAAGATCGCCACACGCCACCAGCTCAGCAGCCGCTTCGCGCTGGCCAGGCCGACGAAGTTGAGCATCAGCACGATCAGCGGGAACTCGAACGCCACCCCGAACAGCAGGATCAGGTTGGTGACAAACCCGATGTAGCGGGTGATGTCGAGCGTGGTGGTGACGTCACCGCCGCCGGAGACGTCGAGCAGGAACTCCAGGCCCTTGGAGGTGACGAAGAACGCCAGCACCGCACCGGCCGCGAACAGCGGCGCCGCCAGGGCGGTAAAGAAGTAGGCGTAGCGCCGCTCGTGTCGGTGCAGGCCAGGCGCGATGAACGCCCAGAGCTGGTAGAGCCAGATCGGTGCCGCGATGATCAGGCCGACCCAGAGGGAGACCTTCATCTGCAGCAGGAACAGGTCGGCGGGACCGAGCTGCACGAAGTTGCAGTCGCCGTTGATCAATCGCGCCTTGGGCAGGTCGCAGTAGGGCTTCTGCAGCAGGTGCATCACCGGCCCGGACAGCCAGACGCCGAAGCCGAAGCCGAACAGGATCGCCAGTGAGGCCCGGAACAGGCGGTTACGCAGCTCGCGGATGTGCTCGATGAGCGTCATCGAGCCGTCGGCGGCGCGCGCGAACGTGCTCGGCCCGCGCTTCTTCAACCCGAAGGCCACGGTGATGAGGCCCCTTCGGATCAGTTCTCGCGGACGCGCTGCACCGGGTCGACCGGCGGGGCGACCGGCTGCTGCGGCTGCGGAGCATACTGCTGCTGGGGCTGCGCGTACTGCTGCTGGCCCTGGACCGGCTGCTGCGGCGGGAGAGGCTGGTAGGCGGCCTGCGCGTCGGCCTTCTCGGCCAGGTCACGGTCGTCGTCGTGCAGGCTCTTCGTCTCGGCCTTGATGATCCGCAGCGAACGGCCCAGCGAGCGGGCCGCGTCCGGGAGCCGCTTCGCGCCGAACAGCAGGATCAGCACGACCACGAGTACGGCGATGTGCCACGGCTTGAGGGCACCCATGGGAAGCTCCAGTCGCTCTGTGTCGGTGGTGAGGTGGGTCGCCGCCCATCGTACGTGCGTCGCAGCGGCTTGCCACCCCTGCCGGGCCCGCTGGTGCCGACCCGGTCGGTGAAGTCTCGGCCAACCCGAAGTGTCCCGTCAACCACCCGTCCCGGCGCATTCGGGTGGGAAACGGCACGCGTCGATCACTACTCCCCGCGCTTGGCCTTGATCAACGTGATCCGCTCCTGCGCGACGGTCGCCCGCTCCTGGAGCGCCTCGGCCCGCGCCTGCAACTCCTCGGCGGCCGAGCGCAGCGACTCCGCCTCGACGGCCCGGCGCTGCAACGCCACCGCCGACCGGCGCAGCCGGGACAGCCGGGCCACCACCGGGCGGACCGCCAGGGCCAGCACGACCAGCGCGAACAGCACGACCCCGAGCACGATCCACATCACCACGCGGTCAGCCTATCGGGTGACGCCGGTGGCCGCCGGATCGGCGGTGCCGGTCGGGACCGCGTACGCGTCCAGCGCGGCGACCGCCTGCGCGCGGACCTGCTCGGCCAGCTCGGCCGGGGCCACCACGGTCGCGTCCGGGCCCAGCCCGAGCACGAACCGGCGGGCCCAGCCGAGGTCGGTGACCCGCAGCGACACCAGCCACTGCTCGCCGTCGGCCTCGACCCGCTCGCACGGATAGTATTCGGTGATCCACCGCTCGCCCCGGCCGATCCGCAGCGTGATCAACGGCAGGTCGGCCGACGGCCGGAACACGCCGTCCCGCAGGTCGTGCGGGCGGGCCTGCGGCGGCACCACGGCCCGCTCCGGCAGCTCGGTGACCGCGTCGATCCGGTCGGCCCGGAACAGCCGGACCGCCTCGGCGCGGCGGCACCACGCCTCCACGTACGCGCGGCCGCCCACCGACAGCATCCGCAACGGGTCGATGGTGCGTTCGGTGGACTCGTCCCGCGCCGGCGTGTAGTAGGTGATCCGCAGCGCGCGGCCCCGCTCGACCGCGGCGCGCAGCTCCCGCACCCGGTCGGTGTCGCCGGGCAGCAGCACCTCCACCGGCGCGCCGCCCAGGTCACCGGCCGCGCTCTCGATCTTCGCCAGGGCCCGCTCCACCGCCTCCCGGTTGGCCACCCCGGGCGTCTCGGCGAGCATCCGCAGCGCCACCACCAGGGCCAACGCCTCGTCGGGGGTGAGCCGCAGCGGCCGGTCGATGCCGGCGTCGTAGGTGATCGTCACCCGGTCACCGTCGAACGCCATGTCGATCAGGTCACCGGGGCCGTAACCCGGCAGCCCGCACACCCAGAGCAGCTCCAGATCCTCCCGGAGCTGCCGCTCGGTCACGCCGAGGTCGTGCGCCGCCTCGGCGATCTCGATGCCGGGCCGGGCCAGCAGGTAGGGCACCAGGTTCAGCAGCCGGGCCAGCCGGTCGGCCGAGGCACGGCCGGCGCGGGCCGCCGCCGGCCGGGTCACCGGGCACCCCCGGCCACCGCCAGCTCGTCGTGCCGGGCCGCGACCTCCTTCAACCGTTGGATGACCGCCTCCCGGACCTCCGGCGGCTCCAGCACCCGCACGTCCGGGCCGTACCCGACGATCTGGCCGGCCAGGAACTCGGCGTCGGCGTACGGCAGCACCAGCCGGTCCCCGTCCGGCCCGGCGTGGCTCTCCACCGCCCAGCGGCGCAGTCCGGCGGCGCGGCCCGGCGTGACCAGCACGGTCGCCCGGCCGGTGCGCTCCACCGGCCCCGACCAGCGGGCCACGTGACTGATCAGGTCCACCCCGGCGGGCGGCTGGTAGGCCCCCGGCTCGCCGGTCGCCCGGACCGCGCCGACGACCCGGGAGAGCCGGAAGCAGCGGGTCGCCGCCCGGTCCAGGTCGTGACCGACCACGTACCACCGGCCGCGCCAGCACACCACGCCCCACGGCTGCACCCGGCGGCGGGTCGGCGCGTCCCGGTCCGGCACCCGGTAGTCGAAGGCGACCTCCCGGCGGTCCCGCGCGGCGGCGGTCAGCGGCGCGAACGCCGGGTCGACCGTCACCATCGGCTCCAGACCCAGGGTGGCCTGCGGGTCCACGTCGATGCCGGCGGCGCGCAGCTTCGCCAGCCCCGACGAGGCGGCGGCGGCCAGGCCGGCGTGCTGCCACAGCCGGGCCGCGATGCCCACCGCGGCGGCCTCGTCCGGTTCGAGCGGGATGTCGGGCAGCGCGTACTCCCGGTGGGCGATCCGGTAGCCCGGCTCGGCGTCGAAGACGCTTGCCGTGCCGGTCTCCAGCGGCACGCCCAGCTCCCGCAGCTCGGCCTTGTCGCGCTCGAACTTGCGCTGGAACGCCTCGTGGTCCTTGGCGTCGTCCGGGTCGTGCTCGTAGCCGGGCACGGTCGCGGCGATCTGGGCGGCGGTCAGGAAACGCCGCGTCGACAGCAGGCAGATCACCAGGTTGACCAGGCGTTCGGTACGGGTCCGGGACACGTACCGAACGCTAGCAGCCCGCGCGTCCGACGCGGGCACCCACGCGGGCGCGGCGCGCGGTCACCACCCGAGCGGCCCCTCCCGCCTCACCGCGCGGCCCCTCCGGACCGGCCATAGGGTGAGCCCATGGCGGAACCGGAAGTCAAGACCGAGAGCGTCGGCACCGTCGTGGTGGCCGGCGCGGCCAACCTCGCCATCGCGATCGCCAAGCTGGTCGCGGGCCTGCTCTCCGGCTCCGCGGCGATGCTCTCCGAGGCCGCCCACTCGGTCGCCGACACCACCACCGAGGTGCTGCTCTACCTGGCGCTGCGTCGCGGCGCGCGGCCCGCCGACCCCCGGCACCCGTTCGGGTACGGCAAGGAGAGCTACGTCTGGGCGTTCCTCGCCGCGCTGTTCACGTTCGTGGCCGGCGCCGGTTTCGCCATCACCCACGGCGTCACCACCATCCTCGTGCACGAACACACCGGCGACTACCTGGTCGCGTACGTGGTGCTGGCGATCTCGTTCGCCATCGAGTCGGTGTCGCTGGCCCGGGCCGTCCGGCAGGTGCGCGGCGAATCCCGGCGCTGGCGCACCACTCCCCGCCGCTACCTGCGGCTCACCGCCGACACCACGGTCAAGGCGGTCTTCCTGGAGGACAGCGCCGCGCTGATCGGCCTGCTCATCGCCGCCGCCGGGCTCACCCTGTCCCACCTCACCGGCGACGAACTCTACGACGGCGTCGCCTCCATCCTCATCGGCGTGCTGCTGCTGGTGGTCGCCGCGATCCTGGCCCACAGCAACATCTCGCTGCTGGTCGGCCGCGCCGTCTCGGAACGCACCCACCGGCAGATCGAGCAGGAGCTGGCCGCGCTGCCGACGGTCGACCGGGTCGACACGCTGATGACCATGTTCCTCGGCCCGGAGGACATCCTCGTCGCCGCCAAGGTCGACTTCCGCGACGACGCCACCGGCGCAGAGATCGAGGCCGCCGCCGACGAGGCGGAACGCCGACTCACCGGGCGGTTCCCGGAGATCGCGTACGTCTTCCTCGACCCCACCCGGTCCCGCGCCACCGGCCGGCGCGCCCGGACCACCCAGGACGAACCCGGTCGACCCGTCGACCAGGACGCCTGACCCGGCCGTCGCCCGCCCCGCCGCCGGCCGATAGGTTGCCGGTCATGGTGCGATGGCGGTCCGGCACGGTCACGACGGTACGACGACGGTGGGCCGGCGCCGTGGAACTCGACGTCGACCTGCCCGACGGTGCCCGGATGCGGGCCCTGGCCTACCCGGCGCTGGTCGGCGACCCGGCGCCCGGCGACCGCGTGCTGCTCAACGCCGGCGCGCTGCTGATGGGCCTCGGCACCGGCGGTTACGCCCTGGTCGTCGCGCTGCCCGACCGGCTCCCCGCCGACCCGCCGCAGGCCGGCGATAGCCGCGACGCCGGGCACCTCGTCAAGGCCCGCTACACGCCGCTGCAACCGATCCTGCTCGGCGTCGACGAGGAAGCCTCCCCGCACCACCACCGGCTGGCCACCGCCGAGTCCGTCGACGGCATGCCGGTGGTCACCGCCGACCTGCACTCCGCCCTGCCGGCGATCCTGGCCGGCGTGCACGCCGACGCCCCGCACGCCCGGGTCGCGTACCTGCTCACCGACGGCGGCGCGCTGCCCGCCTGGTTCTCCCGGACCCTCGCCGGCCTCGCCGGCCACCTCGCCGGCACGGTCAGCGTCGGCCAGGCGTTCGGCGGCGACCTGGAAGCCAGCACGCTGCACAGCGGCCTGCTCGCCGCCCGGCACGTGCTCCACGCCGACCTGGCGATCGTCGCCCAGGGGCCGGGCAACCTCGGCACCGGCACCCGCTGGGGCTTCTCCGGCGTCGCCGTCGGTGAGGCCGTCAACGCGGTCGCCACGCTGGGCGGACGCCCGGTCGGCTCACTGCGGATCTCCGACGCCGATCCCCGCCCCCGGCACCGCGGCGTCTCCCACCACAGCCTCACCGCGTACGGCCGGGTCGCGCTGGCCCCCGCGGAGCTGGTCGTGCCCGACGGCCTCGACCCGGAACTGGCGGCGGACGTGACGGCGGCGCTGGCACCACTCGCGGACCGGCATCGCGTCGTCACCGTGCCCACCGACGGCCTCGACGCGGCGCTGCGCGCCAGCCCGGTCGGGCTCTCGACGATGGGCCGCGGCCTCGATGCCGAGCACGCCTACTTCGTGGCCGCCGCCGCCGCCGGCCGGTACGCCGCCGGCCTGCTCGGCTGAGCCACCCCGCCGGCCCGGCCTCAGCCGAAGAAGACGATCAGCCCGATCCAGGCCGCCACGATCACCACCAGCGCGACCGCCATCGCCCACGTCGGCACCTTGTGGTCGCCGCGGCGGTTGCGCGCGATCTCGGCGCGGATCTTCTCCCGCCGCCGGTCGATCCAGTTGAGTTTCTCGGCGCCGCCGTCCCGCTCGCGGCCGGAGGTCTGGCCGCGCTCGCGGCCCTGCGGTTCGGAAGTGTCCATGGCCGGGCCAGCCTACCGGGGCCGCGGCGGCCGGCACCAAGGCACCGGCCGCCGCCGCGCTCACATGCTGGCGATCAGCCGCTCCACCCGCTCGTCGTACGCGCGGAACGGGTCCTTGCAGAGCACCGTGCGCTGCGCCTGGTCGTTCAGCTTCAGGTGCACCCAGTCGACGGTGAAGTCACGCCGCTTCTCCTGCGCGTGCCGGATGAACTCACCACGCAGCCGCGCCCGGGTGGTCTGCGGCGGCGTCTCCTTCGCCTCGAAGATCTCCGGGTCGTTCGCCACCCGGTCCACCTCGCCCCGGCGCTCCAGCAACCCGTACAGCCCCCGGCCACGGCGCAGGTCGTGATAGGCCAGATCCATCTGCGCCACCCGGGGATGTGACAGCGGCAGGTCGTGCTTGCGCTGGTAACGCTCGATCAGCTTGAGCTTGCTCACCCAGTCGATCTCGCGTGCCACCGGGTCCAGATCGCCCGTCTCCACCGCCCGCAGCACCCGCCCCCACAGTTCCACCACCCGCTTCGCGGTCTGGTCCCCGCCCCGGCGCTCCACGAACTCCGTCGCCTTCGCGAGGTATTCCTGCTGGATCTCCAGCGCCGAGACCTCCTTGCCGGAGGACAGCCGGACCTTGCGCCGGCCGGTGATGTCGTGCGACACCTCCCGGATGGCCCGGATCGGGTTCTCCAACGTCAGGTCCCGCATCACCACGCCGGCCTCGATCATCCGCAGCACGATGTCGGCGGTGCCGACCTTCAGCAGCGTGGTGACCTCGTTCATGTTGGAGTCGCCGACGATGACGTGCAGCCGGCGGTAGCGCTCCGCGTCCGCGTGCGGCTCGTCCCGGGTGTTGATGATCGGCCGGCTCCGGGTGGTCGCCGAGGAGACGCCCTCCCAGATGTGCTCCGCCCGCTGCGACAGGCAGTAGACCGCGCCGCGCGGCGTCTGCAACACCTTGCCCGCACCGCAGATCAACTGCCGGGTGACCAGGAACGGAATCAGCACGTCGGCCAGCCGGCCGAACTCCCCGTGCCGGGACACCAGGTAGTTCTCGTGGCAGCCGTACGAGTTGCCGGCCGAATCGGTGTTGTTCTTGAACAGGTAGATCTCGCCCGCGATGCCCTCGTCGTGCAGCCGCTTCTCCGCGTCGACGAGCAGCCCCTCCAGGATCCGCTCGCCGGCCCGGTCGTGCGCCACCAGATCGGTCACCGAGTCGCACTCCGGCGTCGCATATTCCGGATGCGAGCCCACGTCCAGATAGAGACGGGCTCCGTTACGCAGGAAAACGTTGCTCGACCGGCCCCACGACACCACCCGTCGGAACAGGTACCGCGCGACCTCGTCGGGGGAAAGCCGGCGCTGCCCGCGATAGGTGCAGGTGACGCCGTACTCGGTCTCGAGGCCGAAGATTCGCCGCTCCATGATGAGACATTAGCCGCCCGGAGCCCTCGATGGGCAGCGCCCGCCGTCAGCGGCGTACGCCGGGCCCCCGGACGACGACGAACCCCGCCACCTCAGCGACGTGGCGGGGTCCGGAAACCGGTGTCACTCGCCGGGCGCGTCCTCCCGATTGCCCTCCAGGTCGGCCGAACCCGCCGACGTGGTCGGCTTCTTCGCCTCCTCGGTCGGCACGGTCGGCGTCTTCGCCCGGCCCGGCGCCGGCGCGACGTCACCCTCCGCGTCGCCGTCCAGCAACGCGGTCAGCGCCGCGCCGGTGATCCGCCGGAACGTCCGGCCCACCCGGCGCCGGTCCAGGACCGCCACCTCCAACTGGTTCGCCGCGATCGTGCGGGCCGCCCCGCCCTCGCCGCCGACGCTGCTCAGCGCCTTCATCGCGGCGCGTACCGCCTCCGACAGCGACATCTCCGGCCGGTGCTCGTTCTTCAGCACCCCGGTGATCGCCTCGGCCTGACCGCCCATCGCCATCCGGCCCGGCTCGTCGTTGACCGAGCCGTCGTAGGTCACCCGGTAGAGCGAGTCGTCGTCCGGCGAGGCAGCCACCTCGGCCACGCAGATCTCCACCTCGAACGGCTTCGACTGCTCGGTGAAGATGGCGCCCAGCGTCTGCGCGTACGCGTTCGCCAACGCCAGCCCGGTCACGTCGCGCCGGTCGTAGCTCAGGCCGTTGAGGTCGGCCATCCGCACCCCGGCGCGCCGCAGGTTCTCGAACTCGTTGTACCGGCCGACCGCGGCGAAGCCGATCCGGTCGTAGATCTCGCTGACCTTGTGCAGCGTGCTGGACAGGTTCTCGGCGACGAAGAGCACCCCGCCGGCGTAGCTCAGGACCACCGCGCTACGACCCCGGGCGATGCCCTTGCGGGCCAACTCGGAGCGGTCGCGCATGATCTGCTCGGGCGAGGCGTAGAACTGCATGGCCACGGCGGCGGTTCTCCTTCGTACCTGTGGTGCGGGACTGCTGACTCGGTGGACGTGCGAGCGGGGTCAGCCGCCGGGGTTCTCCATCCGACCGGACACCACGCTCTCCGCGATCGCCGCCGTCTCGGCGTCGGTGAGCCGGTGGGTACCCTCGGCCGTCGCGGTCATCACGACCGGGTAGATCCGCCGGGTCAGGTCGGGGCCGCCGGTGGCGGTGTCGTCGTCCGCGGCGTCGTAGAGCGCCTCGACGGCCAGCCGCGTCGCGTCGTCGACCGACAGGCCGGCCCGGAAGCGCTTCTTCAGCGCGGACTTGGCGAACAGCGAACCGGAGCCGATCGCGTCGTAACCGGTCTCCTCGTAGGGGCCGCCGGTCACGTCGAAGCTGAAGATCCGGCCGGCCCGCGCCGGGTCGCTCGCGGCCAGGTCGAAGCCGGCGAACAGCGGGACCACGGCCAGGCCCTGCATGGCCGCGCCCAGGTTGCCCCGGATCATCGAGGCCAGCCGGTTGGCCTTGCCGTCGAGCGAGAGCATCGCGCCCTCGATCTTCTCGTAGTGCTCCAGCTCCACCTGGAACAGTCGCATCAGCTCGATGCCGATGCCCGCCGTGCCCGCGATGCCGACAAGCGAGTACGCGTCGGCCGGGTGCACCTTCTCGATGTCGCGCTGGGCGATCAGGTTGCCCATGGTGGCGCGACGGTCGCCGGCCATGACCACGCCGTTCGCGGCCGCGATCGCCACGATGGTGGTCGCGTGCGGCGCCAGGTCGGCGGCCATGCCGGGCGGCAGCGGCCGACGACCCGGCAGCATCTCGGGGGCCGCCTTGCTCAGGAACGTGGTGAAGGAGGACGTCCCCGCGTTGGTGAACACATCTGGAAGACGCCCGGATGGATCAAAACCCGCTGCCACGTGGTTCCTCTCAGGTATGTGATCGCCCCGGCCAGGGTGTCGAGGTTGTCCTTGCACTGGCCGAGACCGCCGTTGCAGTTGAAGCAGAGTATCCCGCGGACCCATCCGGTGCGATGATCGTGGTCCAGATGTTCCGGATCGGGACGCCGACAGATCGCGCACACGCCGCCCTGCTCGGCCAGGAGCTCCTGGAACTCCTTCTCCCCGACCCCGTAGCGGCGACGCAGGTGGTACTCGCGATTGCCGCCGTAGAGCCGCTGCTTGCTCTCGTTGCCCCGTGCGATGTGGCAGGGCTTGCAGTAGCTGTGGCGACCGCTCGCGCTGGTGGTTCGAGGAAAGTCGTCGACCGGCTTGATCTGCGCACAGTCGGGGCACCACTTCAGGCCGTCCGCGACCGGCACGGCCGCCTTCTTCTGCGGCGTGATCCCGCGCCTACGGCGGCTCGCCTCCGAGCGCGCGAGTGCGCAGGTCTTGCAGTAGAAGGCCAGGCCATCTGGCCGCCGCCGGTTACGGTGAAACGCCGACGCCGGCAGCGACCGACCACACTGGGGGCAGAGCTTGTCCGAAGCCTGCGGCAAATCGGACATAAGCCTCATTGACCCCCCTTCTGCACATATCCTCTCACGAACTCTTCCGCGTTCTCCTCCAGGACGGAGTCGATCTCGTCGAGCAGGTCGTCGACGTCCTCGGTGATCTCGGCGTGCCGCTCGGCCACCTCGGGGTTGGCCTGCGCGGTGACCTCCTCGACCTCCTCGTGGGACTTGCCGGACTGGGTCTGACCACCCTCTTGCGTCGCCATGGTGGTGCCTCCTCCACGATCGCCTGCGATCAACTTACCTCGCGCGGGCGACGAAAAGCCCGCCGCGCGCCGGGTTCGGCACGCAACGGGCCTTCCGGCAACCGGCTCAGCCGCCGGTCAGCAGCTCCAGCAGATCCTTGGCGCTCTCACACCTGTCGAAGAGCTGGCCGACGTGGGCGCGGGTGCCCCGCTCGGGCTCCATCATCGGCACCCGGACCAGCGACTCCCGGCCCACGTCGAAGATGACCGAGTCCCAGCTCGCGGCCACCACCTCGGAGGCGTACTGGGCCAGGCACCGGCCGCGGAAGTAGGCCCGGGTGTCCTCCGGCGGCTCGGTCATCGCGGTGCGGGTCTGCTCGTCGGTGAGCAGCGTCTTCATCGAGCCGCGCTGGACCAGCCGGTGGTAGAGGCCCTTCTCCGGCCGCACGTCGGAGTACTGCAGGTCGACCAGTTGCAACTTGTGCGAGCCCCAGCCGAGCTTCTCCCGCTCCCGGTAGCCCTCCAGCACCCGCAGCTTGGCCACCCAGTCCAGCTCGTCGGCGCACTCGAAGGCGTCGCGGCCGAGCCGGTCCAGCACGCTCTCCCAGCGGTCCAGCACGTCGGCGGTCTGCGCGTCCACGTCGGGGCCGTACCGCTCGTCCACGAAGGAACGGACCCGCTCGTGGTAGGCCCACTGCACGTCCAGCGCGGTCAGCCGGCGACCGTCGCGCATCCGCATGAGGTGCTTCAGGGACGGGTCGTGGCTGACCGCGCGCAACTCACCCACCGGGTCGGCGATGCCCAGGTCGGCGCCGAGCGCCTTCTCCTCGATCATGGCGAGGATCAGCGACGTGGTGCCGACCTTGAGGAACGTGGAGATCTCGGAGAGATTGGCGTCGCCGATGATGACGTGCAGGCGGCGGTACTTGTCGGCGTCCGCGTGCGGCTCGTCGCGGGTGTTGATGATGGGCCGCTTGAGCGTGGTCTCCAGCCCGACCTCGACCTCGAAGAAGTCAGCACGTTGGGAGATCTGGAAGCCGCTCTGGCCGCCGTCCTGGCCGATGCCCACGCGGCCCGCGCCGCAGACGATCTGCCGGGTCACGAAGAACGGCGTCAGGTACGCCACGATGTCGGCGAACGGGGTCTGCCGGCGCATCAGGTAGTTCTCGTGGGCGCCGTAGCTGGCGCCCTTGTTGTCGGTGTTGTTCTTGTAGAGGTGGATCGGGTGGGTGCCCGGGATGGTGGCGGCCCGTCGGGCCGCCTCGGCCATCACCCGCTCGCCCGCCTTGTCCCAGCGGACCACGTCGAGCGGGGTGGTCACCTCCGGGGTGGAGTATTCGGGGTGGGCGTGGTCGACGTAGAGCCGGGCGCCGTTGGTGAGTATCACGTTGGCCAGCCCGAGGTCCTCGTCGGCGAGCGCCTCGGCCGGGTCGTACGCCGCCCCGGAGTAGGTGAACCCGCGGGCGTCGCGCAGTGGCGACTCCTCCTCGTAGTCCCAGCGGGCCCGTCCGCCCCGGTTGAGTTCCGGTCGCGCCCCGTAGGCGTTGACCACCTGCGAGGAGGTGACCATCGGGTTGGCTCCGGCCTGGCCGGGCACGGAGATGCCGTACTCGACCTCGGTGCCCATGATCCGTCTGACGCTCATCGACCTGCCCGCTCCGCTCGCCGTCCCGGTCCCCGTCACGTCGAGCGTAGTCGGCACATCGACGGTAGGTGGCGCGCCGTCCCGCTCGGAGACGACCGACCGGGGCGGCGCCGGTGTGGCGCCGCCCCGGTCGGGCCGGTCTCAGAGGTACTGGCCGGTGTTGCTGGCGGTCTCGATGGACCGGCCGGCCTCGGTGCCCTTGCCGCCGGAGACGAGCGTGCGGATGTAGACGATCCGCTCGCCCTTCTTGCCGGAGATGCGGGCCCAGTCGTCCGGGTTGGTGGTGTTGGGCAGGTCCTCGTTCTCCCGGAACTCGTCGACGCACGCGTCGAGCAGGTGCTGCAACCGCAGCCCCTTGCGCCCGGAGGTGAGGAACTCCTTGATGGCCATCTTCTTGCCCCGGTCGACGATGTTCTGGATCATCGCGCCGGAGTTGAAGTCCTTGAAGTAGAGGACTTCCTTGTCGCCGTTGGCGTACGTGACCTCGAGGAAGCGGTTCTCCTCGGTCTCGGAGTACATCCGCAGGACGACGGCGTCGATCATCGCGGCCACGGTGGCCTGCGGGTCGCTGCCGTGTTCGGCCAGGTCGTCGGCGTGCAACGGCAGGTCGGCCAGGACGTACTTCGTAAAGATGTCCTTGGCCGCCTCGGCGTCCGGCCGCTCGATCTTGATCTTCACGTCGAGCCGGCCGGGCCGCAGGATCGCCGGGTCGATCATGTCTTCCCGGTTGGAGGCGCCGATGACGATGACGTTCTCCAGCCCCTCCACGCCGTCGATCTCGCTGAGCAGCTGGGGAACGATGGTGTTCTCCACGTCGGAGGAGACGCCGGAGCCGCGGGTACGGAAGATCGAGTCCATCTCGTCGAAGAACACGATCACCGGGGTGCCCTCGCCGGCCTTCTCCCGGGCGCGCTGGAAGATCAGCCGGATGTGCCGCTCGGTCTCGCCGACGTACTTGTTGAGCAGCTCGGGACCCTTGATGTTGAGGAAGAAACTGGTGTGCCGGTCCTTGCCCAACCGCTCGGCGATCTTCTTGGCGAGCGAGTTGGCCACCGCCTTGGCGATCAGCGTCTTGCCACAGCCGGGCGGACCGTAGAGCAGGATGCCCTTCGGCGGCCGGAGCTGGTGCTCGCGGAACAGGTCGGCGTGCAGGAACGGCAGCTCCACCGCGTCGCGGATCTGCTCGATCTGCGCCTGGAGGCCACCGATGTCCTCGTAGTCGACGTCGGGCACCTCCTCCAGGACCAGCTCCTCGACCTCGCTCTTCGGGATCCGCTCGTACGCGTACGCCGAGCGGGGCTCGATCATGAGTGAGTCGCCGGCCCGGATCGGGCTGCCGATCAGCGTCTCGGCGAGGTGCACGATGCGCTCCTCGTCCGAGTGGGAGACCACCAGCGCCCGGTCACCCGGCGCGCCGTCCGGACCGACCAGGATCTCCTTGAGCATCACCACCTCGCCGACCCGCTCGAAGCCGAACGCGTCGACGATGTTGAGCGCGTCGTTGAGCAGGACCTCCTGCCCACGGCGCAGCTCGTCGGTCTCCAGCGAGGGCGAGACGGCGACGCGGAGCTTGCGCCCGCCGGTGAACACGTCCACCGTGCCGTCGTCGTGCTTCGCCAGGAAGACGCCGTAGCCACTGGGTGGCTGGGCGAGCCGGTCGATCTCCTCCTTGAGCGTCACGATCTGCGCGCGAGCCTCCTTGAGGGTGCTCACGAGCCGCTCGTTGTTCTCGGTCAGCCGCGCCAACTGTGCCTGGGTGGCCGCCAGCCGCTCTTCGAGCTGCCGGACGTGTCGGGGGCTTTCGGTCAACTTGCGCCGCACCAGAGCGAGTTCCTCTTGCAGGAACGCGACCTGCGTGGAGAGATCGTGGGCTTCCTTTTCCCACCGTGCGGCGCGCGAGTCCGCGTCGTCGCTGCGTGCCACGTCCCACCTCCCCGGGGGGCTTGAACGTTCTGAGCTAACACTAGCCGCTATGAGCCCGATTCGGTCCTCCGCAACGCGCTCGTCACCGAAGCTTGATCGCCAAGGGCTGGTCGACGGGCGGGTACGGGCGTTCGGGTACCGTCGGAGTCCGGGACGGGAGAACATGGGGGGTGCTTGTGACGGACGTCGCGACCGACCAGTTGCAGGTCTGGGTCGACCAGGACCTCTGCACGGGTGACGGGCTGTGTGTGCAGTACGCCCCGGAGGTCTTCGAGTTCGACGTCGACGGCCTGGCGTACGTCAAGGGCCCGGACGGCGAGCTGCGGCAGGCCCCGGGCGCCCGGGTGGACGTGCCGGAGCACCTGCGCCTCGAGGTGATCGACTCGGCGAAGGAGTGTCCGGGCGAGTGCATCCACGTGACGCGGGGCAGCGACGGCGTCGAGGTGGCCGGCCCGGAGGCCGAGGACTGACGCACGGCTGACGCGGGCCGGGGACGCCGTCCCCGGCCCGCGTCGTGCCGCCTGGGCCGCCTGGGCCCGCCACCGACTCAGAGTCCCGGTCGGCTTCAGAGCATGGGCCGCGCTCGGAGCACGGGCCGGCTCAGAGCATGGGCCGGCCGACCACCGAGGCCACCAGCCGGGCGAACTCCTCCAGCCGGGTGATCTGCCCGGCGCCGCCGTCGTCGAGCGTCTTGCCGAAGCGCAGCGCGTCGTGCCGCGGGGTGCCGGCCGCGTCGTCGCTCGGCGGCGCCTCGTCAAGTGAGCTGAGCAGCAGGTACACGTCGATGCTGTCGACCCGGACCGTGCCGTCCTCGGCGCGGGTGAGCCGGCGCCGGCAGCCGACTTCGGTGACCGTGGAGACCGGCACCACCCGCAGCGACGAGGTCATCGCGCCGGGCGGCCCCTCCCCCGGCGGCACGTCCTCGCCGTGCCACAGCACCAGCCGGCTGCCGTCGCAGACGACGACCTCCTGCCACACCCCGTTGACCTCGTTGACGAAGCGTTCCAGCGTGAAACCGAGCACGGAGGCCCCGCGCAGCACCCCGCCGAGCGCCTCCAGGGCGATGTCGGGGTCCCGCAGGTAAGCCCGGGCGGCCGATTCCAGGTCGGCGTAGGGCGACCAGTCGGGGAAGACGGCGGGCATCTCGCCGTTGCCGTAGCCGGGACTGCTCACGCCACCTCCCGTCGACCGGTACCGCCGGGGCCGGGACGGACGCGCCCACCGCGCGTCCCGGTCCGCTCTGTCATGCTTACCGTCTCCGGTGTCGTCGTCCCCACGGGCACACATGATCCGCCCGACCGTGGCGGTTCGCGCGGCGGGGGTCAGGACTGGTCGGGCTCCTCCGCCGGCCGGGCCGCCGCCGCGGCGCGCAGGGCGTCGCGGCGCTGCGCGTACGCCTCGGCGCCCTTGCTGGGCTTGCGCCGGCGCGGCGGCGCGGTGACCCCGGGGGCGAGCTTGCGCGCGGAGACCAGGAACGCGGTGTGCGCGATCATGCGGTGGTCCGGCCGGACCGCGAGACCCTCGGCGTGCCAGTCGCGGACCATCGACTCCCAGGCGCGCGGCTCGGTCCAGCCGCCGCGCTCGCGCAGCGCCTCGACCAGCTCGGAGAGCTGCGGCGTGGTGGCCACGTAGCCGATCAGCACGCCGCCGGGGACCAGCGCCCGCTCGACCATGTCGAGCATCTCCCACGGGGTCAGCATGTCGAGGATGATCCGGTCGAAGCCGGTCTCGGCGCAGTCGGCGACGTCGCCCACGTGCAGCCGCCAGGCCGGGTGCGGGCCGTTGAAGAACGCCTCGACGTTGCGCCGGGCGATCTGGGCGAAGTCGTCGCGCAGCTCGAAGGAGTGCAGCTCCCCCTCGGTGCCGACGGCGCGCAGCAGCGAGCAGGACAGCGCGCCGGAGCCGGCGCCGGCCTCCAGCACCTTGGCGCCGGGGAAGATGTCCCCCATCGCGACGATCTGCGCCGAGTCCTTCGGGTAGATCACCTGCGCGCCGCGGGGCATGGAGAGCACGTAGTCGGAGAGCAGCGGTCGCAGCGCCAGGAAGGCGGTCCCGCCGCCGGCGGTGGTGACCACGCTGCCGTCGGGCAGGCCGATGAGTGTGTCGTGCTTGAGGATGCCGCGGTGGGTGTGGAACTCCTTGCCGGGCTCCAGCGTCACGGTGTGCATCCGGCCCTTCGGGTCGGTGAGCTGGACCCGGTCGCCGATCCGGAACGGCCCGCGGTGGACCGGGGGCAGCGCCGGGACGGTGGAGTTCTCTGCGGTCACGTGTTCGTCTTCCGTTTCGGTTCGAGGAGCTGGGCGAGGTCCGCGACGTGGAGCACGCCGACCACATCTTCGCCTGCCGTCACCAGGTACTGCGCGCCCGGGTGGGTGCGGACGGTCTCCAGCACCCGCTCGCCGTCCGCGCCGACCGGCAGGGTGGGCAGCGCCGCCAGGCCGCGCGCCACCTCGTCCACCGCGAGCCACGGCCGCCGTTCCGGGGGTACGGCGGCGGCGCGCGCCGGGTCGACAAGCGCCACGGTCCGGCCGGCGGAGTCGACCACGGCGAGCGCGGCGTCCGGCGTGCCCGCCTCGGCGCGGCGGCGCTGCGCCTCGGCCAGCGGGGTGCCGGTGGGCACCGGCAGCAGCGGACGGGCCAGCCGGGTGAGGTCGACCAGGTGCAGCCGGCGACCGATGCGGGCCAGCCGGATGGACTGTCCGGCGCCCCGCCACAGCGTCAGCGCGACCAGCAGGAGCAGTGGCAACGCCAGCGGGGCGAGCGCCCGGCGCAGCGTGAGCGCCACCACCAGGGCCAGCGTGCCCAGCGCCACGGCCCGGCCGACCCAGCCGGCCACCTCGGTGCCCCGGTGCCGGTCCCGGGTGAGCGCCCAGACCGCGGCGCGCAGCGCGCGCCCGCCGTCCAGCGGCAGCCCGGGCAGGCTGTTGAAGATCGCCACCACCACGTTGCTGACCGCGAGCTGGAAGGCGAGCTGGTGGCCGAGGGTGCCGGCGGGCAGCGTGAGCGTGGCGGCGACCGCGCCGGCGCCGAGCACCGCGGACACGGCCGGGCCGGCCAGGGAGATCAGCAGCTCGGTCCGGGGGTCGGGGGCGTCGGAGTCCATCTCGGTGTAGCCGCCGAGCAGTTCCAGCGTGATGCCCCGCACACCGATGCCGAACCGGCGGGCGGTGAGCGCGTGCCCCAGCTCGTGCAACAGCACGGAGCCGAGCAGCGAGACGACGAAGCCGAAGCCGACCAGGTATCCGCCGAGCGGGCCGAGGTCGAGCTGGCGGCGGGCCAGCGCCGCGTAGAGCACGGTGACCACGACGGTGAGCAGCAGCATCGACGCGTCGGCGCGCAGCGGCACGCCGAAGACCCGGCCGAGGCTCAGCCCGGGCCGGCGCGGCCGTCGGGTCCGCTGGTCCACCCCGGCGATGCTACGCGTCTGAAGATCATGGTCCGGCACGGCGACGGTGGCGGTGTCACACCGGTGGCCTAACCTTCCGGGCATGACGGCGGAACCGGTGATCGACACGCAGGGCGACCCGACGGCGACACCGACGCCGGTCACGGTGCGGGCGTCGTTGTCGCCGTCGCGGGCGGCCGACTTCAAGACCTGCCCACTGCTCTACCGGTTCCGCAGCATCGACCGGCTGCCGGAGCGCCCCACGGTCGAGCAGGCCCGGGGCACGCTGGTGCACGCCGTGCTGGAGCGGCTGTTCGACCTGCCGGCCCCGGCGCGCACCCCGGAGTCGGCCGGCGATCTGGTCGCCCCGCAGTGGGACCGGCTGGTCACCGAGGAGCCGGAGCTGGCGACGCTGTTCGCCGACGACGACCCGGCCGGCGTGGAGGGGTTCCTGCGCTCGGCGGCGGGGCTGCTGGAGGGCTATTTCGCGGTGGAGGACCCGCGCCGGCTGGAGCCGGCCGAGCGCGAGGCGTTGATCTCCGCGGTGGTCGACGACGAGCTGCTCATCCGCGGCTATCTCGACCGGCTCGACGTGGCCCCGGACGGCGCGCTGCGGGTGGTCGACTACAAGACCGGCGGCGCGCCGCGCGAGGCGTTCGAGGCGCGGGCGCTGTTCCAGCTCAAGTTCTACGCGCTGGTGCTGTGGCGGACCCGGGGCGTGGTGCCGCGGGTGCTGCGTCTGCTCTACCTCAAGGACGCCGAGGTCTGCGACTACGCGCCCGACGCCGACGAGCTGGTGCGCTTCGAGCGCACGGTGGTGGCGCTGTGGCGGGCGATCGAGCAGGCCACCGCGCGGCAGGATTTCCGGCCCCGGCCGAGCCGGCTCTGCGACTGGTGCAGCCACCAGGCGCTCTGCCCGACCTTCGGCGGCACTCCGCCGCCGTTCCCGGTGGCCGCCGCCGCGCCCGACCCGCTGGTGGACGCGCGTTCCCGGCCGGCCAGTCCCGGGGCCGACGAGTGAGGCCCGTCCCCGCCGAGTGAGCCCCACCCGATGAGGCCGCTTTCCGGGAAAGCGGGCGTCAAAAGACCTCGATGGGCCCGCTTTCCGTGAGAGCGGGCGCCCAGGAACCTCGTGGGCCCGCTTTCCGTGAGAGCGGTGGGTGGAGCGGGCGGGGCGGGTGAGCGCGGGGCGGGGTGGGTGGGGCGATTGGATCGGGATCCGGTGCGTCGGCGTGCGGGAACCGGTCGCCCTCTACGGTGGTTCCTGCGGACCGGTCGACGCCGGCGGTGGTCTCCGGGTGTGCGCCCGGCGCCCGCCGGGCCCGGCGGACCCGGTTCCGGGCTGACCGCCGTCCAGCACGACGAGGGAGACGATGACCGACGCCGCCGCGCCCCGACCGGTTCGGGTCCTGCTCGCCGACGACCAGCCGCTGCTGCGTGCCGGGTTCCGGATGGTGCTGGGGGTCGAGGACGACCTGGACATCGTGGGCGAGGCGGGCGACGGCGTGGAGGCGGTGGAGCTGTCCCGACGGCTGCTGCCCGACGTGGTGCTGATGGACATCCGGATGCCGCGGATGGACGGGGTGGCCGCGACCCGGACGATCGTGGACGCCCGACTGCCGGTACGGGTGCTGGTGCTGACCACGTTCGAGCTGGACGAGTACGTGGTCGGCGCGTTGCGCGCCGGGGCGAGCGGTTTCCTGGCCAAGGATGTGCCGGCGGAGGACCTGGTGACCGCGATCCGCACGGTGGCGGCCGGGGAGGCGGTGGTGGCGCCGCGGATCCTGCGCCGGCTGTTGGACCGCTTCGCCGACGTGCTGCCGGATCCGGCGGCCAGCCGGCCGCGGGTGCTGGACCCGTTGACCGACCGGGAGCGGGAGGTGCTGGTGCAGGTGGCGCGCGGGCTGTCGAACGCCGAGATCGCCCGGGCGCTGTCGGTCAGCGAGACCACGGTCAAGACGCACGTCGGGCACGTGCTGACCAAGTTGAAGCTGCGGGACCGGGTGCAGGCGGTGGTCCTGGCGTACGAGACGGGGCTGGTGCGGCCCGGGAAATAGGTGGCGGCGCTCACGTACCGTGACCAACGGCGGCGGCGTGGGGTTGACCGTGACGCGGCGTGAGGTTCTACCGTCGGCGTCGCCGGCCGGTCAGGGATCACCCTGAGCCGGCCTGGGGGGCGACCCTCACCGGAAATTCGGCACGGGTTCCGCCCGGGGTCGGACGGATCCGGGGCCGGCGGCACCGAGGATGGAACTGCCGCACCGACCAGCGGGGGCGGTGCGGATCAGCAAGCCAGACGGAAGAGGTAGATGACGTGACCGCGACGGTAGGCCGGCAGGCGCAGGCCGCGGCCCGGGCGAACGACGTGTGGAAGGTGTACGGCAGCGGCGAGGCGCAGGTCATCGCGCTGCGGGGGGTGAGCGCCGAGTTCGAACGCGGCCGGTTCACCGCGATCATGGGGCCGTCGGGCTCGGGCAAGTCGACGTTGATGCACTGCCTCGCCGGTCTGGACTCGGTGACCCGGGGCACCGTGATGATCGGTGAGACGACGGTGACCGGGCTCAACGACTCGGGCCTGACGAAGCTGCGGCGGGACAAGGTCGGTTTCATCTTCCAGCAGTTCAACCTGCTGCCCACGCTCACCGCGCAGGAGAACATCCTGCTGCCGCTGTCGATCGCCGGCCGCAAGGCCGACCCGGCCTGGTACGACACGGTGATCGACACGGTCGGGCTGCGGGAGCGGCTCGGGCACCGCCCGGCGCAGCTCTCCGGCGGCCAGCAGCAGCGAGTGGCGTGCGCGCGGGCGCTTGTCGCCCGCCCCGAGGTGATCTTCGCGGACGAGCCGACCGGCAACCTGGACTCCCGGTCCGGCGCCGAGGTGCTGAACTTCCTGCGCAGCTCGGTACGCGAGCACGGCCAGACGATCGTCATGGTGACCCACGACCCGACCGCCGCCGCGTACGCCGACCGGGTGGTCTTCCTGGCCGACGGGCAGATCGTCTCGGAGCTGATCGAGCCGACCGCCGACACGGTGCTGGACACGATGAAGAAGCTGGACGCGCCGGTCGAGGTGGGCAACTGATGTTCCGGGCAACGCTGAAGAGCCTGCTGGCGCGCAAGCTGCGCCTGCTGCTGTCCGGGCTGGCGGTGGTGCTCGGCGTCATGTTCGTCTCCGGCGCGTTCGTGCTCACCGACACGCTGGGCCGCTCGTTCGACGCGGTCTTCGCCGACGCCTACGCCGACGTGGACGTGAACGTGGCGGCGAAGCCGAAGGTCGAGGTCTCCGAGACCGAGGGCGAGCAGGTGGCCGGCCCGGTGCCGGCGTCGCTCGTGGACCGGGTGAAGGCGGTGCCGGGCGCGGCGGACGTGCGCGGCGTGGTGGCGGCCGACGGCGCGCGGCTGATCGGCGGCAACGGCAAGGTGGTCACCTCGTTCGGGCCGCCGCAGCTCGGCGAGAACTGGCTGGGCGAGAGCGACCTGGTGACGTTGCGCGAGGGGCGCGGCCCGCAGGCCGACGACGAGATCGTGGTCAACGCCGCGCTGGCGAAGGCGGCCGGCGTGAAGGTCGGTGACCGGGTCGGCGTGTTGACCCTGTCACCGAAGAAGGAGTTCACGCTGGTCGGCGTGTTCGGCTACAGCGGTGGCCGGGACTCCGTGGGCGGCGCGAACGAGGTCGCTTTCACCACGCCTGTCGCGCAGCGGTTGATGCTCGGCAAGCCGGACGTGTTCTCCAACGTCACCGCGCGGGCGGACGGCACCACGCCGGAGGCGCTGCGCGACGAGGTGTCCGGCGCGCTGGGCGGAGCCTACGAGGTCAAGACCGGCGACCAGCTCGCCGACGACGCCTCGGCCGGGCTGAAGGAGGGGTTGTCGTTCTTCAACAAGATCCTCCTCGGGTTCGCCGCGGTGGCGTTGCTGGTCGGCACGTTCCTGATCCTCAACACCTTCTCGATCATCGTGGCCCAGCGCACGCGTGAACTGGCGCTGATGCGGGCCATCGGGGCCAGTGGCCGGCAGGTCATCGGCTCGGTGGTGCTGGAGGCGGTCGCGGTGGGCCTGATCGCCTCGGTGCTCGGCCTGGCCGCCGGCATCGGGGTGGGCGCGCTGCTGGCGTACCTGTTCGGAAAGCTCGCCGGCGGTCTGACGCTGGCCGGGCTGGGGGTGCCGCCGGCGGCGGTGATCGGCGCGTTCGCGGTCGGCCTGCTGATCACGGTGGTCGCGGCGCTGCTGCCGGCGCTGCGCGCCGCGCGGATTCCTCCGATCGCCGCGATGCAGGACGTCGCCACGCCGGACCGGCCGTTGACCAAGGTGACCGTCGGCGGCGCGGTGGTCACCACGGTCGGCGCGGTGCTGCTCTTCCTCGGCCTCAGCGGCAACGCCGGCGACAACACGCTGGCGACCATCCTCGGCGGTGTGCTGTTCGCGTTCATCGGGGTGGCGCTGCTGACGCCGGTGATCAGCCGGCCGGTGGTGTCGCTGCTCGGCGCGATCTTCTCCTGGTCGGTGCCGGGCAAGCTGGGCCGGTTGAACTCGGGCCGCAACCCGCGCCGGACCGCGATCACCGCCGCCGCGCTGATGGTGGGCATCGCGCTGGTGACCGGCGTGACGGTGATCCTGGACTCGGCGAAGGGCAGCATCAGCGCGCTCGCCGAGGACCGGATCAAGGCCGAGCTGGTGATCTCCGGCGCCTCGGCCGGGCCGCGTCCGGCGAGCTTCGACGCGGCGGTGCTGGAGAAGACCGCCGCGATCCCGGGCGTGAAGTTGGTCGACGGCGAGTACGGCGACATGGCCACGGTGGGCGGCGAGCGGACCTGGGTGGCGGCGTCGAGCAACGTGGCGGCGCTGGAGCGGATCTTCGGGGCGAAGGCCACCGCCGGTGACATCAGCCGGCTGGCCCCGGACCAGATGCTGCTCAGCTCGGACACCGCGAAGTCCCGCAACCTGTCGGTCGGCTCGACCGTGCCGGTGCAGTTGTCCCGCGGCGAGGCCCGCACGTACACGGTCAGCGGCATCTACGAAAGTTCCCAGCTCACCAACCCGGTGGTGCTGCCGCCGCAGGCGACCGCCGACTTCGCCATCCCGCAGCCCATCCAGGGCTTCGTGCAGCTCGCCCCGGGTACCTCGGTGGGCGCGGTGCAGCCGCAGGTCGAGCGGCTGCTGGCGGACAGCCCGGAGGTGTCGGTGGCGGACCGGGCGGCGTTCATCAAGCAGCAGACCAGCCAGCTCGACACGCCGCTGCGGATGATCCAGATCCTGTTGGCGCTGGCCATCGTGATCGCGGTGCTGGGCATCATCAACACGCTCGCGTTGTCGGTGCTGGAGCGCACCCGTGAGCTGGGCCTGCTGCGGGCGATCGGCCTGCGTCGGGCCCAGACCATGCGGATGATCACGGTCGAGGCGGTGGTGATCTCGATCTTCGGCGCGCTGCTCGGCGTGGTGGTCGGCACCGGTCTCGGCGCGGCGGTGGTCCGGGCGCTCAAGGACGAGGGCATCACCGACCTGGTTCTGCCCTGGGGCCAGATGGTGACGTTCCTGGTGTTGGCCGCGATCATCGGCGTGGTCGCGGCGGTGCTGCCGGCGATCCGGGCCGCGCGGATCAACGTGCTCGGCGCCATCGCCCACGACTGAGGTGCAAGGAAGGGCCCCTTCTTAACGCCAGGCGTTAAGAAGGGGCCCTTCCTTACCGGTTCAGCAGCGCGGCGAGCAGTTCCAGGTCCGCCGCGGTCAGGCTCTCCACCTGGTGTACGCCGTCGGTCGGCGGCAGCGGCACCTCGGCCGGTACGGCCAGCACCGCCGCGCCGGCGGCCAACGCGCTCGCCACGCCGGTCGGTGAGTCCTCGATCGCCACGCACCGCTCGATCGGCACGCCCAGCAGCCGCGCGGCGGTCAGGTACGGCTCCGGGTGCGGCTTGGCCTCGCCCACCTCGTCGCCGCAGACCACCGCGTCGAAGCTGTCCCGGCCCAGGGTCTCCAGCGCGACCTCGACCAGGGACCGGCCGCTGGAGGTGACAAGCGCGGTGGGAATGCCGGCGGCCCGGACGGCGCGCAGCAGCGCCAACGCGCCGGGACGCCAGCGCAGCCCGGTGCGGAACAGGTCGAGGATCCGCGCGCTGATCCAGTCGGCGCTGGCCTGCGGGTCGCGTTCCGGCTGGCCCAGGTCGGCGTGCACGATCCGCATGGAGTCGGCCATCGCGGTGCCGATGATCGCGTGGCGGGCCTCGGCGGAGAGCGTGCCGCCGTAGACGGCGGCCAGCTCCTGCAACGCGACGTCCCACAGCTTCTCGCTGTCGACGAGCGTGCCGTCCATGTCGAAGAGCACGGCGGCGGGGTGTGGGCTGCTCAGCGGGGGCCTCCTTCGGTGGGCGTACCCCACCGATCCTGCCAGCCGGACCCGGCCCGGCCGGCGGCGCCGCCGGCCGGGGTGACCTGTGGCATCAGCCGAGGTCGCACGCCTTCAGGGAGTTCTCGTAGCCGGCGAAGAACTTCTCGCTGCGTTGCTCGGCGGTGCCGTGCGCGCCCTCGGCGAACCACGGCTGGTCGGGGTCGTCGCCGACCGCGAGCAGCCCTTCCCGGAACTCGTCCAGGTCGCCGTCCTCCACCTTCAGCGTCCCGGCTCGCACGCTGTCGCCCAGGTAGGCCCCGGCCATGCAGTCGGCCTGCAACTCCTGCTGGATGGTGTAGTCGTAGCGGATGCCGAGCCGGGTCTGCACGCCGTGCGCGTACTCGTGGCCGAGCAGGTAGAACAGGAACGCGTCGCCGATCTGCCGGAACGCCGACACCGACCAGTTCACGTCGTAGGCGATGAAGTCGCCGGCCGAGCAGTAGACGGCGTTGTTGCGCGGCAGCGGCTGCCCGCCGCAGGACACCTCGCCGGCCCGGGTGTACGCCACCACCCGCCGGATCGGCCGGAAGCGTTCCCCGGAGGAGCGGAACTGCGTGGTCCAGTACTGCTCGGCGCCGGCCACCGCGTCGGAGAAGTCCTGCTTGAACTCGGCGACGCTGGTGGTGCCGTCGGCCCGGGTGGTCTCCGCGCCGGGGGACGCCGCTCGCCCGCTGCGCTCGGGGGCGGGCTGCTGCGGCTCGCCCTGGTCGAGTCCGCCGCCCATGCAGCCGGCGGCCACCACCACGGCCGCCACCAGCCCGGCGAGCGGCCCGAGCCGCCGACGTCCCGTCCTGTCCCCCACGACTACCTCCCGGCTGTCCGACCTGTGTTCCGCGCAGTACCCCGGTATCCACCGGCTCTCACGCATCGGCGGCGGCGAACGTTCATCAGGTGTCGACGGCGGTGATCAGCAGCAGCGCCGCGCCGGGGTCGAAGCGCACCTCGGCGGCGCCCGCGTCGTGGTCGGCGCTGCGGTGCCAGCGCACGCCGGCCGGCACGTACCCGGCGAGCGCCGGCCACACCTCGGTCGCCGCGCCGGTCACCGGCGTCCAGGTGTACGCGGCGGCGAGCGCGCGGGCGTCGGCCGGTGCCAGCCGCACCACCGCCTGGTAGCGCCGATCGGTCGGGCCGGGCGCGCGGGAGCAGGCGAAGCTCGGATAGTCGACCTGCCAGTGGATCTCCGGGTACGCGCCGATGCCCGGCACGTCGGCGTCGGTCCACCGCCGGTCGGTGCGGACCTTCGCCTCCTCGGCGGCGACCCGTGCCGCGCAGTCCCGCTCCTCGCCGTCACCGGTGCGGGCCAGCCAGGTCACGCCGCCGCAGGCGGTCAGCAGCGCGACGCCGAGCGCGGCGGCGAGCACGAGGAACCATGATCGTCGGGTCACGCCGGCAGGGTAGCCGCCGCCGGCCACCGTGGAGCGCCCCCGGTACAGTCCCGGCCGTGGATCCCGACGTGACGCTCGCCAGCGTCGTCTACTGGCGGCGCAGCCTCTGGAACGGCCGGCGGTGCGTGCCGGTGCTGATGACGCTCGACCAGGGCCGGCTGCGCGCCCGGGACCGGCACGGCGCGGAGGTGTTCGCGGCGCCCGTCGGCCAGGTGCGGGGGCGGTTGACCCGGCTGGGCACGCTGCTGCTGACCGTCGACGGCCGGCGGTACGACGTGGTCGGGCGGGGGTCGGACATCTCACCGTCGCCCAGCCCCGACCAGCGGCGCGGGCTGGACGAGTTCTGGGCGCACCGGACGCCGCCCTCCGGCGACGGGCCGGGCTTCCTCGACCTGGCGTTCAACGGGGCCGCGGCGTTCCACACCCGGTCCTGGCGGGACGCGCTGGCCCGCGCGGGCGCGGCGGTGCGCTGAGCGGCTAGTCCAGGCCGCGCATGATGTGCGGCTCGCCGTCGTCGTCGCCGAAGCAGCGGTGCAGGATCTGGGCGCGGGCCCACAGGTCCAGGCTGCTCGGCGGGCCGGCCGGCGTCGACCTGACCGGCGCGGCCAGGACCGGGCCCTGGTCGGGCGGCACCTTCGACGTCACCTCGTCGGCCATCTGGCGCCCCTTTCGTCGTACCCCAGGCTCGTCACCGGCCGTCTCGACCGCGTCAATCGGACGGCGCGGGCGTGGACGCGGCGCTGCCACCCCTTCTGCGAAGGTAGCCCGCCGGGCCGGCCGGCACAGTCGAATTCGTGTCGTCCTCGGGGCGCGGCGCCGATGGTCAGGCGATGTTCACCGAGATCGACCTGGACCATGACGTCCACATCTGTCTATATGGATGGGACACTCGCGCCAGTCCCGTACGGATGGAGTCCCATGTCCCGCAACCTGCGCGCCACGGCCATCAGCCTCGCCGCGATCCTGGCCGCCACCCTCGGCCTCGCCCGGCCCGCCCCCGCCGCCGGCTACTCCGCGTCGCTCACCACCGCGGTCGCCGGCCTGTCCGTCGCCACCGAGGTCCGCACCGGCTACAGCCGTGACCTGTTCCCGCACTGGATCGACGCCGACGGCGACGGCTGCCACACCCGCAACGAGGTGCTCTACGCCGAGGCCACCACGAAGCCCACGATCAGCGGCACCTGCACGCTCTCCGGCGGCCGGTGGTACTCCTACTACGACAACGCCACCTGGACGGCCACCGGAGACCTGGACATCGACCACATGGTCCCGCTCGCCGAGGCCTGGGACTCCGGCGCCCGGAACTGGTCCACCAGCCGCCGCCAGGCGTACGCGAACGACCTGGGGGACGCGCGCGCCCTGGCCGCGGTGACCGACAACGTCAACCAGGCCAAGGGCGACCAGGACCCGGCCACCTGGCTGCCGCCGTACGCCTCGGCCCGCTGCCGCTACGTCGGCGAGTGGGTGGCCGTCAAGATCCGCTGGCGGCTCACCGTGGACAGCGCGGAGAAGAGCGCGCTGACCAGTTGGGCGAACAACTGCCCGGCCGCCACCATCTCGGTCACCTACGCGTACTGACCGCCGTCGGCGCCCCGGGCCGGCAAAGGCCCGGGGCCGCTGGAATGACGGCCGGCGATGGCGGAGCACGAGGAGCTGACCACCGCCGGCCGCTGGCCGGCCGACCACCCCGGCAAGATCTCCACGGTACGGTCGGACGTATGACGGTCGCCCGCTCCATCCTGCTGTTCCTGGTCGCCGCGCTGGCCGAGATCGGCGGCGCCTGGCTGGTCTGGCAGGGCTGGCGGGAGAACCGTGGGCTGCTCTGGATCGCGGGCGGGATCATCGCGCTCGGCGTCTACGGCTTCGTGGCCACGTTCCAGCCCGACCCGAACTTCGGGCGCATCCTCGCCGCCTACGGCGGTGTCTTCGTCGCCGGGTCGCTGGCCTGGGGGATGCTCGTCGACAAGTTCCGGCCCGACCGCTACGACCTCGCCGGCGCGACCATCTGCCTGGTCGGCGTCGCGATCATCATGTACGTGCCGCGCGCGAGCTGACCGCGGTGCTGTTCCTTCCGGAGACCGAGGAGCTGTCGTTCCGTCACGGCGACGACGTGCTGGTCGGCGACCTGGTCCGGCCGCCCTGGCCGGGGCCGTACCCGGCGGTGGTCTTCGTCGAGGGCTCCGGGCCCGGCGGACGTGACCAGCGGGACTGGCAGACCCGGCTGGCCGCCGCCGGCTTCGCCAGCCTCGCCTACGACAAGCCCGGCTCCGGAACGTCCACCGGCGACTGGACCCGGCAGAGGCTGACCGACCGGGCCGGCGAGACCCTGGCCGGGGTGAACGCGCTGCGGAAGCGGCCGGACGTGCACGCGGACGCCGTCGCGTTGATCGGCGGCAGCCAGGGTGGATGGGTGGCGCCGCTCGCCGCGTCCCTCTCCCCTGCTGCCGTCGCCGCGGTGGTGAGCGTGTCAGGTCCCGGCGTCGGCGTGGTGGCGCAGGAGGAGTACCGGCTGCGTCGCCAACTCACCGCGACGGGCTTCACCGTCGACGACGCCCGTCAGG
Source organism: Micromonospora sp. NPDC049240 (assembly GCF_040647835.1). Taxonomy (NCBI): domain Bacteria; kingdom Bacillati; phylum Actinomycetota; class Actinomycetes; order Micromonosporales; family Micromonosporaceae; genus Micromonospora; species Micromonospora sp. NPDC049240. The sequence goes on along the minus strand of NZ_JBEZCX010000016.1, from coordinate 75,598 downwards.
CGCTGGCGCTGTTGCACGAGCAGATCGATCGGGTCCGGGCCGGCGACGATCCGGCCGCTGTGCACGCCGCGCAGGCCCGATGGCACGAGGCGCCCTGGTACGCGTTGCTCGCCGGCACCTCGCCCGCGTCGATCGCCTTCCTCGCCGGCATCGCCGACCACGACCCGGAGCCGGCGCTCGCCGCCCTGCGCTGCCCGTTACTGGCGATCTTCGGCGCCGACGACGTGCAGGTCCCGGTCGGGGCCAGCGTGCGCGCCCTGGACCGGATCCTCGGCGACGCCGGGCACGCCGACCACACGATCGTGGTGTTCCCGGACGCCGACCACGGCATCCGGGTACGGGGCGCGCGGGCGCCCGGCTTCGACGAGCTGGTCGTGACCTGGCTCCAGCGCCGACTGTCCGCGCCGCCGCGACGACTCCGCGCCTGACCGCTGATCGTGATGGTGGCGGCGACCGCCGTCCGACCCGCCGCCGCCGCCATCACGGTCGCTCGTCACCGGTCGGTCGTCGCCGCGTCGTCGAGGGCGGCGACCTCGCGGACCGCCGTGACGATGGCGGGCGCGTCCTTCTTGAGCAATGCGCCGTGGTTGCTGGCGACCTTCGCGCTGACCCGGATGTGCGGGTTGCGGGCGGTCACCGCGTCGAGTCCGGCGCGGATCCGTTCCTGCTCGTCGCCGCGGCTGCCCAGCGACGTGCCCGACGCGACCACGTACCGCACCGGGACGGTGATCCGGTCGAGCACCGGGCCGAGTTCGCGTTCCCGGGACAGCCGGCCGAGCTCGATGTTGCTCTCGGCCTGCTGCGCGGCGGTCATCCGCGGCGTCAGGCCGGTGGGGCGCAGCAGCGGCGTGACCCAGCCCAGCCGCCTGAACAGCTTCCGGATCCGCTGTTCCATGGCCTCGTCGAGCCAGTCGTAGGGAAACGCGCCGTCGACCAGGACCGCGCCGATCGCGCGGTCGGGGTTGCGCTCGGCCCAGTGCGCGCCGACGACGGCACCGTAGGACCAGCCCACCAGCAGCGCCCGGTCCACGCCCCGGGCGGCGAGCACGGCGTCGACGTCGCGAACGGCGGCGTCGAAGGAGTAGTCCGCCGACCGCTTCGACCGGCCGCGCGCCCGTTCGTCGTAGGTGATGTGCCGCCACCCGTCGCCCAGGCCCGCGACGACCCGCCGCCAGTAGCCCTGGGTGGCGAACTGGCCGTTGAGGTAGAGCACGGGGAGGCCGGCGCCGCCGGTGTCGGTGACCGCCAGGGCGGTGTCGTCGACCGGCACCATGCCACTCCACGTCGAGCCGGTCGCGGGGGTGATGTTCTTCGTCATGTCTTCTCCTGCGGGGGTGGGGTCGGTCGGATTCAGAGGCTGCGGGCGGTGATGTCGCCGTGCGAGGTGGTGGCGCGGATGTCGAGCGCGGCGGCACCGTCGTTGCGCAGGGCGTTGCTGACGCGGCCGTGGTCGGTGCCGGCGTCCAGGGTGGCCGGGACGCCGCTGGCGGCGGCGACGGTGATGTCGCCGGAGCGGGTGCGGAGCACGAGCGTGCCGCGTAGCGCCTCGGCGATCCGGATGTCGCCCCGGGCGGTGCTGATCTCCGCGGCGCCGGTGAGCCGGCCGATCTCGACGTCGCCGTCGGTCGCGGTCAGGCGCACGCTGGCGGCCTCGTCGAGCTTGACCTGCCGGTACGCGCCGTCGACGGTGACGTCACCGAGGCGGCCGACGCCGCGTACCTCGACGGCGCCGGACCTGGCCTGGACGCGGGAGCCGGCAGGCAGCCGCACGGTGACCTCGACGGAGCCGGGGGCGCCGAGGAGCCGGTTGGTGGGCTCGGGGACGTGGATCCGCAGGACGCCGTCGGCGTAGCTGACCACCGCCTGCTCGGCGGTCCGGGCGTCACGCCCCTTGGCGGCGTCGGCGGGTCGGACCTCGACCGTGGTGTCGGCGCGGTCCGCCGCGATGACCTGGATGCGACCGGCGGGGACGTCCAGGACGGCGGCGATCGGGGCGGGGGTGGCGAACGTCTGCATCGAGCTCTCCCAGGGGTTTCCGTTGCTCATTTCCAACACCGGAAACGCTACGTTGCTTTCTATTGCACGGCAACAACCTCGTTGCATCCAAGCTGTATTTGTCCAGCTCAAGTTAGTGCAATCGTTGCAACGGACCTGGAATTAACGCAACACCGCAACCGACGTTCGTTGCAATAGCCTGGTGGTGAACGCTATGCTGCCCAGCGGACACGGCCGGACGGGAGGAGATCACGGTGCCGGGGGGCAGACTCACCCAGCAGGAACGCCAACGGATCGCGGCCGGGCTGGCCGAGAGCCTCGCCTACGCGGAGATCGCCCGACGCCTCGACCGGCCGACCTCCACGATCACCCGCGAGGTGATGCGCAACGGCGGCCCCACCGCCTACCGCGCCGAGCTGGCCCACCGCGCCACCGAACGTCGCGCCCGGCGGCGCACGACCGCCAGCTCCCGCGGGGCGGGGTCACTCCCCCAGCCGCGGGGGCGCGACGCCGAGGCCATGACCGAGTACGAGGAGACGCTGACCACCGTTCTCATGGCCTCGGGCCTGCCCACGATGGCGGCCCGGGTCCTGACCTGCCTGTTCACCAGCGACGAGGGCAGTCTCACCGCGGCCGACCTCACCCGGCACCTCCAGGTCAGCCCCGCCTCGGTCTCCAAGGCGATCACCTTCCTGGCGGGGCAGAGCCTGGTCCGGCGGGAACGCGACGACAGTCGCCGGGAGCGCTACGTCGTCGACGACGACCTCTTCTACCAGGCGACGATCGCCAGCGCACGGGCCAACGACCACCTCGTCGCCGTCGCCCGCCGGGGCGTCGCCCTGCTCGGACCCGACACCCCGGCCGCCGCCCGACTGGAGAACATCGCCCGCTTCCTCGACTTCATCAGCGAGAGCATCACCCGCGCCGCCGAACAGGCCCGCGACATCCTCCGCACCGCGCCCCGGGCCTCCGGGGAGGGCATGCCGGACGACGGGCCCGCCCGCGGCTAGTGCGGTGTCCACACCGCACCAGCTCAGCACGACGCGGGCGGGATGCTCTGCTCGTACTGGAAGACGTTGTGCGGGTCGTACATCGCCTTGATCCTGCGGAGGCGCTCGACGTTCGGCCCCCAATACGCGGTCTCCCACTCCTGCATGCCGATGTTCGGCACGTTGACGTAGGCGCCGTCGACGTAGGGGCGCAACGCCTGGCTGAACTCGGCGATCCACGCCTGGGCCGCCGGGGTGAGGGCGTCGCCGCTGTCCGGCACGCCCCGGGTCCCCCAGCCCGCGCCGGGCTCGGAGTAGAAGATCGCGTCGCGGTGCGGGAACGCCGAGCCGCCGACCGGCTGCTTCGCCTGCGCGCCGACACCGAACGCCTGGGTGAAGAAGTTGCTGGCATCGGTCGGCGCGACCGCCATGAAGGAGCGGATGGTCTCGATCGCCTCGGGCGGGAACGGCCGGCGGGTGAACTGGGAGAAGAACTTCCAGTTCGCGGGCTCGTCCTGGGTCGGAACCTGGAACCCGGCATAGATGTCGCCCCACCCGCCGATCTGCACCGTGACCTGCGGGGCGCCGACCGACAGGACCGGCTCCAGCAGCCTCCGCACCTCCGCCTCGGTGCCCTCGACGAGCACGCCGAACAGCAGGATCTGCGACCTGTGGATCTCCAGCTGGGAGCCGAGGCGGACGTCGGTGAACGGCGCGGTGCGCTGCCACCGGTCGAAGACGCCCCGCAGGTCGTCGAGGCCGGACCAGGTCGCCTGGAGGTAGGCGACGCCGCGCAGCGGGGCCACCCGGTAGGTCAGCGAGGTGACGATGCCGAAGTTGCCGTTACCCGCCCCGCGCAACGCCCAGAGCAGGTCCCGGCGGTTGCGCAGATCCACCTCGATCGCCTTCGCGCCGTTCGCCCCGGACGCGACGACGATCTCCGCCCCGATCAGGTTGTCGCAGGCCATGCCGAGCCAGCGGGTCAGGAAGCCGAAACCCCCGCCCAGGGTCGCCCCGGACAGGCCCACGCTGCCCTCCGTACCGGTCGTCACCGCGAGGCCCCGCTGGGCGAGCGCGGTGACCGCCTCCAACTGGTTGAGCCCGGCGCCGACGCGCGCGGTGAGCGTGGCCGGGTTGATGTCGGCAGACTTCAGCTCACTGACGTCGATCACGATGCCGTTGTCCACGTTCGACCAGCCCTCAAGGCTGTGCCGGCCGCTGCGTACCCGCAGCGCGACGTTGTTCTGCCGCGACCAGGCGAGCGCGTTCACCACGTCCTGGGTGTTCTGCGCGAACACGATGACCAGCGGGTTACGGACGAACAGCTCGTCCCAGCCGAGGCTCGCGGTCGGATAGTCGGGGTCGCCGAACCGCACGATGCGGCCGGTCAGCTGCGCCGGCGGGCACTCGGCCCAGACGGGCGCCCCGGAGCCGTCGGTGCCGGTGACCGCATGGGCGGGCCCGCCGAGCACGGCCGGTGCGACGACCGCCCCGGCGCCGACGGCGGCGGTGGCCTGGAGCAACGTGCGTCGCGAAATGTCGGGCATGGTCGTCGCCTTTCGGACGGGCCGACGGGCTTCGGGCCCTTGCCGGCATGCGACCTCACGTTAAGACCGGACACTTCTTCACATAGCCGGAAGAGAGCACCAAAACACGTCCGGGTGACCATCCCGGTCAGGGATCGAGGGCCGCGCGCCCCGGCCAGGCAGTCCAGTCGTGACCGGAATCGAAACGGGTGTCTGTTCACCTGCACAGTGACCCGCCGCGCGCTTGACCCGCATTGGGCCGGAACCTAAACTAACGACTTGTTAACGCTAACAGCGACGTCAGTCGATGAGGGCCGACGGGTCATTGACGCCGGGGTCAAGGGCAGTCCCCAGGGCGACGCTGGAGGGGCGGTGCCGACCCGGTCCGGACAGGACCGGTGCACGCGCGTATCACCACCAGCCAGGAGGGCGCACAATGACGCACGACCAGAACAGGCCGGTCAACGGCGAGCGGCGAATGCTGAGCCGGAGAGCCGTCCTGATAACCATGGGGGCCGTACCGGTCTCGGCAGCGGCGACCACGCTGCTGGGAGCCACCGGAGCCTCGGCCGCGCCGGCGACCATCAACCTGTCGGCGCAGCGGCAGACGATCAAGGGTTACGGCGCCATGGCCCACGCGGCCTGGATCGGCGACCTGACGGCCGCCCAGCGGGAAACGGCGTTCGGCACCGGCGAGGGTCGGCTGGGCTTCTCCATTCTGCGGATTCCGGTCGGCGAGAGCTCGGCTGACTTCGGCCGTGACCTCGCGACGGCGAAGCGCGCAGCCGAACTCGGGGTGACCGTCTTCGCCTCGCCGTGGAACCCGCCCGCCAGCATGATCGAGACCTTCACCCGCGGCAGCCAGACCAACGCGAAGCGGCTCCGCTACAGCTCGTACGCCGCCTATGCGCAGCACCTCAACGACTTCACCACGTACATGCGCAACAACGGGGTGCCCCTGTACAGCATCTCCGTGCAGAACGAGCCAGACTACGCACACGACTGGACGTGGTGGACCTCCGCCGAGATGGTCAAGTTCCTGCGGGAGAACGCCGGCTCGATCAGCACTCGGGTCATGGCACCCGAGTCGTTCCAGTACATCAAGTCCATGTCCGACCCGATTCTCAACGACCCCACGGCGCTGGCCAACGTTGACATCGTCGGGGCCCACCTCTACGGGACGTCGTACTCGAACTTCCCGTACCCCCTCTTCAAGCAGAAGGGTGCGGGCAAAGAGCTGTGGATGACCGAGGTCTACTACCCCAACAGCAACACCAACTCGGGCGACGCCTGGCCCGAGGCGCTCGATGTGGGCGAGCACATCCACCGCGCCATGGTGGACGCCGAGTTCCAGGCGTACGTCTGGTGGTATCTGCGGCGCAGCTACGGCCCCATGCGGGAGGACGGCCAGGTCAGCAAGCGTGGCGCGATGATGGCGCACTTCGCCCGGTTCGTCCGGCCCGGGTACACCCGGATCGACGCGACGGCGAACCCGGCATCGAACGTCTACGTCTCGGCGTACCGGGGCGGCAACACCGTCGTCATCGTCGCCGTCAACAAGAACACCTCCTCGGTGAGCCAGCAGTTCACCCTGTCGGGCACCACCGCTACCGGCAGCGTCTCGAACTGGCTGACCGACGCGAGCCGGACCGTCGCACCCCAGGGCGCGCTCACCATGTCGAACGGCTCCCTCACCGTCACACTGCCCGCCCGGAGCATCACGACCTTCGTGACCAGCGTGAACGGCACGCCGCCCCCCAGCCCGACCCCCACGCCCACCGTCACCCCGACCCCGGGTGGGGGTACCGGTCCCCGGGTCGCCTACACGATGAACTCCTGGGGCTCCGGCTTCACGGCCAGCATCGACATCACCAACACCGGCACCTCGGCGATCAACGGATGGACGTTGGCCTTCAACCTGCCCTCGGGCCAGTCGATCACCTCGGGCTGGGGTGCCACCTATTCGCCGTCCAGCGGCCAGGTGAGCGCCCGCAACGTCGACTACAACGCCGCGATCGCCCCCGGGGCCACCATCAACATCGGCTTCCAGGCCAACACCAGCGGCAACACCACTGAGCCGACCGCCTTCACCCTCAACGGCATCGCCTGCACGGTCGTCTGACCGTTACGGCGCAGGGCCACCCCACCCCTGAAGATTGACCAGAACCGGGTGTGGCCCCTCCGGCGACGGAGGGGCCACACCCTTCTCCGGCGAGGCGGAGTGGATCAAGGACGAGGGCGCGAACCCTATTTGGCGTTGAAGTAGTTCGCCTCCGGGTGGTGCACCACGATCGCGTCGGTGGCCTGCTCCGGCACGAGCTGGAACTCCTCCGACAACTGCACGCCGATCCGCCCCGCGCCGAGCAACTGCACCACCTTCGCCCGGTCCTCCAGGTCCGGGCAGGCCGGATAGCCGAACGCGTACCGGCAGCCGCGGTAGTCGTTGCGCAGCAGGCCGGCCAGGTCGGCCGGGTCGTCGTCGGCGACCGTGCCGCCGCCCGGCAGCACCAGCTCCGACCGGACCCGCCGGTGCCAGTATTCCGCCAGCGCCTCGGTGAGCTGCACCGACAGGCCGTGCACCTCCAGGTAGTCGCGGTACTCGTTGGCGGCGAACATCTTCGCCGTGTACTCGCTGATCGGCTGCCCCACGGTGACCAACTGCAACGCCACCACGTCCAACTGGTCGCCCTTCGGGCGGAAGAAGTCCGCCAGGCACAACCGACGCTCCTGCCGCTGCCGGGGGAAGGAGAACCGGGCCCGCTCGCTGTGCCCGTTCTCGTCCAGCACCACCAGGTCGTTGCCCTCGGAGTACGCCGGGAAGTAGCCGTACACCACGGCCGCCTCCAACACCTGGTCGGCGATCAGCCGATCCAGCCAGTAGCGCAAGCGGGGCCGACCCTCGGTCTCCACCAGCTCCTCGTACGTCGGGCCCGTGCCGCCCCGGGCGCCGCGCAACCCCCACTGCCCCAGGAACGTGGCCCGCTCGTCGAGCAGCGCCGCGTAGTCGGCCAGCGGCACACCCTTGACCACCCGGGTGCCGAGGAACGGCGGCGTGGGCACCGCCACCTGAACCGCCACGTCCGAGCGCACCGAGGCGTCGTCCAGCTCGGGCAGCGCCTCGCGCACCTGCGCGCGCTGCCGCTCCCGGCGCTCCCGGCGGGCCGCCAGCGCGGCCTCCCGCTCCGGGTCCACCACCGGCGCGCCGCCCCGCTTGGCCGTCATCACCCGGTCCATCAGCGACAGACCCTCGAACGCGTCCCGGGCGTAGTGCACCTGCCCCGGGTAGATCGACCGCAGGTCGTCCTCGACGTACGCCCGGGTCAGCGCCGCCCCGCCGAGCAGCACCGGCCAACGCTCGGCGACGCCGCGCGACGCCATCTCGGCCAGGTTCTCCTTCATGATGACCGTGCTCTTGACCAGCAGCCCGGACATGCCGATGGCGTCGGCCCGGTGCTCCTCGGCCGCGTCGAGGATCGCGTTGATCGGCTGCTTGATGCCGATGTTGACCACGTCGTAGCCGTTGTTGGACAGGATGATGTCGACCAGGTTCTTGCCGATGTCGTGCACGTCGCCCTTCACCGTGGCGAGCACGATCCGGCCCTTGCCGTCGTCGTCGGCCTTCTCCATGTGCGGCTCCAGGTAGGCCACCGCGGTCTTCATCACCTCGGCGGACTGGAGCACGAACGGCAACTGCATCTGGCCCGAGCCGAACAGCTCGCCGACCACCTTCATGCCGTCCAGCAGCAGGTCGTTGATGATGGACAGCGGCGTGCGACCCTCGGCCATCGCGGTGTCCAGGTCGGCCTCCAGGCCGTTGCGCTCGCCGTCGATGATCCGCCGCTTGAGCCGCTCCTCCAACGGCAGCGCGGCCAACTCCTCGGCCCGGGTGGCGCGCGCCGACGCGGCGTCGACGCCCTCGAACACCTCGATGAACCGCTGCACCGGGTCGTAACCCTCGCGCCGGCGGTCGTAGACCAGGTCCAGCGCCACCTCGCGCTGCTCGTCCGGGATCCGCGACATCGGCAGGATCTTGCTGGCGTGCACGATGGCCGAACTCAGACCGGCCTGGACGCACTCGTGCAGGAACACCGAGTTGAGCACCTGCCGGGCCGCCGGGTTGAGCCCGAACGAGACGTTCGAGATGCCGGCGGTGAAGTTCACCCCCGGATAGCGGGCGACGATCTCCCGGATCGCCTCGATCGTCTCGATGCCGTCACGGCGCGTCTCCTCCTGCCCGGTGGCGATCGGGAACGTCAGCGCGTCGATGAGGATGTCCTCCCGGCGCATCCCCCAGCGGCCGGTCAGGTCGTCGATCAGCCGGCTGGCCACCCGGACCTTCCACTCCCGGGTACGCGCCTGGCCCTCCTCGTCGATGAGCAGCGCCACCACGGCGGCGCCGTGCTCCCGCACCACCGGCATGACCCGCGCGTAGCGGGAGTCGGGGCCGTCGCCGTCCTCGAAGTTGACGGAGTTGACCACACACCGGCCGCCGAGCATCTCCAGCCCGGCCTCGATCACCCCCGGCTCGGTGGAGTCCAGCACGATCGGCAGCGTGGACGCGGTGGCGAACCGGCCGGCCAGCTCCCGCATGTCCTGCGTGCCGTCCCGGCCGACGTAGTCGACGCAGAGGTCGAGCAGGTGGGAACCGTCGCGGGCCTGGTTGCGGGCGATCTCCACACAGGCCTGCCAGTCGGCGGCGAGCATCGCCTCGCGGAACGCCTTCGAGCCGTTGGCGTTGGTCCGCTCCCCCACCATCAGGACGCTGGCGTCCTGCGCGAACGGCACGTGGTGGTAGATCGAGGAGACACCCGCCTCCGGCTCCGGCGCCCGGGCCGAGGGGCGCCGCCCGCCGAGCCGCTCCACCAGCACCCGGATGTGCTCCGGCGTGGTGCCGCAGCAACCGCCGATCAGGCCCACGCCGTAGTCGTCGACGAACTGCTCCAGCGCGTCGGCCATCTCCTCCGGGCCGAGCGGGAAGTACGCCCCGTCGGCGGTCAGCACCGGCAGTCCGGCGTTCGGCATCACGGACACCGGGATGCGCGAGTGTCGGGACAGGTAGCGAAGGTGCTCGCCCATCTCGGCCGGGCCGGTGGAGCAGTTGAGGCCGATCAGGTCGACGCCGAGCGGCTCGATCGCGGTCAGCGCCGCGCCGATCTCGCTGCCCAGCAGCATGGTGCCGGTGGTCTCCACGGCCACCTGGCAGATGATCGGCACGTCCCGGCCGGCCGCGTCGCGGGCCCGCTTCGAGCCGACCACCGCGGCCTTGACCTGGAGCAGGTCCTGACAGGTCTCGATGATCAACGCGTCGGCCCCGCCGGCGATCAGACCGGCGGCGTTCTCCTGGTACGCGTCGCGCAGCGAGGCGTAGCTGGCGTGCCCCAGCGTGGGCAGCTTGGTGCCGGGGCCCATCGAGCCGAGCACGAACCGGGGCCGCTCCGGCGTCGTGTACGCGTCGGCGGCCTCACGGGCGATCCGCGCGGCGGCCTCGGACAGCTCCCGGATGCGCTCGGCGATGCCGTACTCGGCGAGGTTCGGCAGGTTCGCGCCGAACGTGTTGGTCTCCACGCAGTCCGCGCCGGCCGCCAGGTACGCCTCGTGCACGCCGCGGACCACGTCCGGCCGGGTGACGTTGAGGATCTCGTTGCAGCCCTCGAGGCCGTCGAAGTCGTCGATGGTGAGGTCGGCGGCCTGGAGCATCGTCCCCATGGCCCCGTCGGCGATGAGGATCCGGTCCGCCAGCAGGTCGCGCAACGAAGTAGCCACCCGGTCAGGTTAGTGCGCCGAGCGACGCCACGGTCACTCCCATCACGCCATCCCACATAATGTCGGCCGGATCACCGCGTACCTTTCATCCGGTTCGGCCGGGTGGTCCGGCCGAGTGACCGGCGCGGCCGACGGGCCGGCTCCAGCGGCGACACGTAGGCTGGCGGACGTGAAGGACATCAGGGACGCGACCGTGCGACGGGGCGGCACCGCTCCCGACGAGCAGGGTGAGGTGACGGCGTGACCGAGTTCGACGGGCTGCCGGTACTCCGCTCACCGGTCGCGATCGCGGCCTTCGAGGGCTGGAACGACGCCGCGGACGCCTCCACCGCCGCCGTGGAGCACCTCGAACAGGTCTGGCAGGCCCGGCAGGTGACCGAGTTGGACCCGGAGGACTTCTACGACTTCCAGGTGAGCCGGCCGACCATCACCATGGCCGACGGGGAGACCCGCCGGGTCGAGTGGCCCACCACCCGGTTCATGGTGGCCAGCCCGGAGGGCACCGAGCGGGACGTGGTGCTGATCCGCGGCATCGAGCCGAGCATGCGCTGGCGCACGTTCTGCGAGCAGGTGCTGGAGATCTGCCACAGCCTGGAGGTCGAGCGGGTGGTGCTGCTCGGCGCGTTGCTGGCCGACGTGCCGTACACCCGGCCGCTGCCGATCAGCGGCAGCGCGTCCGACGCCGACGCGGCCAAGCGCTACCAGCTCACTCCCACCCGCTACGACGGGCCGACCGGCATCGTCGGGGTGTTGCACGACGCGTGCACCCGCGCCGAGGTCGACGCGGTGTCGTTCTGGGTGCACGTGCCGCACTACGCCAACAACCCGCCCTGCCCGAAGGCGACGCTGGCGCTGCTGCACCGCGTCGAGGAGGTGCTCGACCTGCCGGTGCCGATGGCCGACCTGGCCGAGGAGGCGGCCGAGTGGGAGCAGCGGGTGCGCAGCGCCGCCGAGCAGGACGCCGAGCTCGGTGAGTACGTCCGTGAGCTGGAGGAACGCGTCGGCGACGCGGGCATCACGCCGTTGACCGGGGACGAGATCGCGCAGGAGTTCGAGAAGTACCTGCGCCGTCGGGGCGGTTCCGCCGGGCCCACCGCGGGTTCCTGGTAGCTGGTTCGTTCGAAGGCCGGGTCCCCCGTGGGCCCGGCCTTTTCGCGTGTTCGGGGTGGCGGCGTCACGTCCGGTAGGGCATCCTAGGAACCTAGCTGTTCTGAGGAGGCGGACATGCAGATCAACCCCGGCGCGGCCGAGTTCCCGCACCGGCAGATCGCCGCGCAGCTCAAGGACCGGGTGCGCCGCGGCGACTGGGCGCCGGGCGAGCGACTGCCGTCCATCCCGGCCATCGCCGAGCTGTTCGGCGTGGCCAAGCAGACCGTCCAGCGCGCCGTCGACCAGCTCCGGGTCGAGGGCATCCTGATCACCAAACCGGGCTCCGGCACGTACGTCCGGGGCACCCGCCGCCGACTCAACCGCCTGGCCCGGGGCCGGTACGGCGGCTTCCGCGGCTACCACACCGACCTGGCCGCCCGGTACCGCCAGCAGCTCGTCTCCGTCGGTCGCGCCGCCGCCCCGCCGGAGGTCGCCGACGCGTTCGGCGTCGCCGACGGCACCGAGCTGCTCTGCCGGCGGCACCTGGTCCGCACCGAGGACTCCCCGGTCGAGGTCGGCGCGTCCTGGTTCCTGCCCGCCGACACCGCCGGCAGCTCACTGGAACGGGCCGAGGCGTTCGGCCGGCCGCTCTACCAGGAGGCCGAGGAGGCCACCGGCCGCCGCTACGTCACCGCGACGGACACCATCAGCGCCCGCCAGCCCAGCCGGGAGGAGGCGGAGATCCTCCAGATCCGCCCGGACACGCCGGTGCTGCACCTGTTGCACGTCGCGTACGACGAGCGGCGCAAACCGATCGAGGTCGCCCAGGCCACCTGGCCGGGCCCGATGACCACGCTCACCGAGGAGTACAAGATCCCCGCCCCGGCCCCCGACCCCAGCCCCGACCCGGGTCTCGTCCTCGGCTGATCCGCCCCGCCGGTGAGGTGGTGAGAAGGGGCCCCCTCTACCGGAGGCGTTAACCGGGGGCCCTTCCTTACACGCGGATGCCGAGGAGGGCGTCGAGCGCGTCGGCGAACAGGGCGGGGGCGGACGGATCGTCGGCGACGCCGGCCAGCGTCTGGGTGGCCCAGGCGTCGGCCGCGGCCAGCGCGCCCGGTGTGTCGAGGTCGTCGGCGAGGCGCTCGCGTACCCCGGTCAGGAACGCCTCGCCCGACGGGCCGGACGGCGCGGCGGCGGCCCGCCGCCAGCGGTCCAGCCGCTCGTGCGCCTCGACGAGCAGCTCGTCGGTCCAGGACCGGTCGGTGCGGTAGTGCCCGGCGAGCAGGGCCAGCCGCACCGCCATCGGGTCGACCCGGTCGGCGCGCAGCCGGGACACGAAGACCAGGTTGCCCTTGGACTTCGACATCTTCTCGCCGTCCAGGCCGATCATGCCGGCGTGCACGTAGTGGTCGGCGAACGGCGCCGCGCCGGTCAGCCGCTCGGCGTGCGCCGCGGAGCACTCGTGGTGCGGGAAGATCAGGTCGTTGCCGCCGCCCTGCACGGAGATCCGGTCGCCGAGCAGGTTCAGCGCGATGACGGCGCACTCGATGTGCCAGCCGGGACGGCCGGGGCCGAGGTCGCCACCGGGCCAGGACGGCTCGCCCTCGCGGGCGCCGCGCCACAGCAGCGGGTCGAGCGGGTCCCGCTTGCCGGCGCGGTCCGGGTCGCCGCCACGCTCCGGGAAGATCTCCCGCATCTGCGCCCGGGACAGGTTGGACTCGTAGCCGAACGTGCCGGTGGCGGAGATGTCGAAGTAGACGTCGCCGGTGCCGTCGTCGAGCCGGTAGGCCGCGCCGTCCTTGAGCAGCACGAGCACCCGGTCGGCGATGTCCGGGATCGACTCGACCGCGCCGACGTAGTGCGCCGGCGGGATGATGCGCAGCGACTCCATGTCCTCGCGGAACAGCGCCGTCTCCCGCATGGCCAGGACCTTCCAGTCCTCGCCGTCGCGCTCGGCGCGCTCCAGCAGCGGGTCGTCGATGTCGGTGACGTTCTGCACGTACCGCACGGTCAGGCCGGCGTCGCGCCACATCCGCTGCACCAGATCGAACGTGATCATGGTGGCGGCGTGCCCGAGGTGGGTGGCGTCGTACGGGGTGATGCCGCAGACGTACAGGGTGGCGACGCCGTCCGGCCGGGAGGGGTGGACGCCCTGCCGCGCCGAGTCGTACAACCTCAGCGGCACGCCTTCACCGGGCAGCCGTGGCACCTCGTGTCCCGTCCAAGACTCCATGACCGCCAGCCTAACGATCCGTCAGGCGCTCGGGTGCCGCCCCTCGGGTGATCAACGCGACACCGGTTCACATCGGCGGCCAGGGCATGGCCGGCCACTCCTCCGGCGGCAGCGGGAACCGGCCGTCGGCCCGCAGGCGCTCCACCCGGGCCGCGACCGCCGCGACCTCGCCGAGCGTGAGGTGCTCGGCCAGCTCCTCGCCGAGCGCGCCGTCGAGCCGGCCGGCCAGCGCGTCGAGCATCTCCACCGCGTCCGGTGGGAGCAGGCGACCCGCCCAGCCCCAGAGCACCGTGCGCAGCTTCTCCTCGACGTGGAAGCTGACGCCGTGGTCCACGCCGTAGATGCGGTCGTCGGCGCCGACGAGCACGTGCCCGCCCTTGCGGTCGGCGTTGTTGATCACCGCGTCGAGCACGGCCAGCCGGGCCAGCCGCGGGTCGTCGGCGTGCGCCAGCGCGTACGCCGCCCCGTCGTCGTCCCGGGCCGCGGCGATCGGGAACCAACGCGGCGGCACCGCCTCGGCCGGGACGAAGCCGACAAGCGGCTCGGCGTCCGCCGGCTCGTCGATCCAGAGCTGACAGGAGCCGGGGCCGAACGGGCCGTCGCGCAGCACGGTCGGCGGCACCAGGTCCCACCCGGTGGCGCGGGAGACCAGGTAGGCGGCCACCTCCCGGCCGGCGAGCGTGCCGTCCGGAAAATCCCAGAGCGGGCGCTCGCCGCGGACCGGCTTGTAGACACAGTGCGCGGTGATCTCGCCGAGCGCGACCGCGCCGCGCAGCGTGGCGTTGGAGGCGTCGACCAGCCGCCCCTCCAGGGTCAGCTCGCCGTCGGCCAGCAGCCGCAGCGCCTGCGCGGCGTCCTGTCGGGGTTGCAGTTCCGACGAGGTCACCGGTGATAGCCGTTGTGCCGGGGGCAGAGGTGACCGGCCGGGTCGAGCGGCTGGCCGCAGAGCGGGCAGGGCGGCCGGCCGGCGTTGACCACCCGCTTGGCGCGCTCGATGAACTCGCGGGTCGCCTCGGGGGTCAGCCGCACCCGGAGCCGGTCGAGGTCGTCGTCGGGCTCGTCCGGCTCCTCGTCGATCTCGACCTCGTCGGTCTCCGCGTCGCCCAGCTCGACCTCGGTCTCCGCCTCGCCCACGGCGATCGCCTCGATCACCACGGTGGCGGTGTCCACGTCGAACGCCAGGCCGAGCGTGCCGACCCGGAACTCCTCGTCGACCGGGGTGTCGAGCGGTTCGTTGTCGCCCAGCACCACCGGAGCGGCCTCCGGCAGCTTCACCCCGAACCGGCGTTGCGCCTCGGAGAGCAGCTCCTCCAGCTTCTCGGCGAGCAGCGACACCTGGACCTTCTCCAGCGCGACGCTGACCAGCCGGCCACCGCCACGCGCCTGGAGGAAGAAGGTGCGCTCCCCAGGCGGGCCGACCGTTCCGGCGACGAACCGCTCCGGCGGCTCGAACGCGTGCACCTGGTGCGTCATACCCACGACCCTATCCGGAGCGCGGAAGCACCGCGCAGCCCACCGACGCCGAATCCGCCCAGAGCGCAACACGCCGGGCCGCCGCGGCCGGCCGGCTCACCGCGCCGCCCCCGCGCCGCCGCCCACCGCCGCGTCCGACTCGGTCGCCCGCACCGCCCGCCGACGCCGCTTGCGCGGCGGCGGGACCAGCGTCGACAGGTCGCCGCCGGTGTCGTTGAGCCGCACCAGGAACGGCCGCAACGGCGTGTAGCGGATCGCCGTGACCGACGCCGGGTCGGCCACGATCCGTTGGAAGAGATCCAGGTGTACGCCGAGCGCGTCGGCCACGATCGCCTTGATCACGTCGCCGTGGCTGCACGCCAGCCAGACCGCCTCGGGCCCGTGCTCCGCCGTGACGCGCGCGTCCCACGCCCGCACCGCCGCGACCGCCCGCGCGGACATCGCCGCCATCGACTCGCCCTCCGGGAAGGCGGCGGCGCTGGGGTGCTGCTGCACCACCGGCCAGAGCGGCTCCTTCGCCAGCTTCTTCAGGGCCTGCCCCTCCCAGGCGCCGTAGCCGCACTCGATCAGGCCCTCCTCGACCACCGGCTCGACGCCGGGCAACGCCAGGTCGAGGGTCTGCCGGCAGCGGATCAGCGGGCTGCTCACCACCGCCGCGAGCGGCAACCCGGCGAGGCGCCCGCCGACGGCCGCGGCCTGGGCCCGGCCGGTGTCGTCCAGCTCGACCGGTTGCCGGCCGGCCAGGCCGCCGTCGGCGTTCGCGGTCGTCCGGCCGTGTCGCAAGAGCAGAAGGGTCGCCACGCTGACCACCCTAGGCCGTGCCCACCCCCGACAGCGGACCCGCCACCGCGCACCCCCCACCCGACGTCGCCGCTGCGGTGATCATGAGGTTGACGGTGACGAAACGGACACCGCACGCCGCCAACCTCATGGTCACCGGGGCGGACGGGCCGTTTGGGGTGGGTGTCCGATTCGGGGGTGGTGGGTGACACCCGCCGGGCGGAATCGGCGGGGGGTGGGCGGCGTTGTAACCGGGTGAACGGCCGCGCAGCTATCCCGCCCCCGGGCAGACCCCGGGAATGACGGTGGGGCGCCGGTCGTTGCACCCGGTTCGGCAGCCACGACGAGGCCCCCGCCCCGTGGCCCGGCCGGATCCCCCGAGACGAGCGCCTGACGGTGCCACGCACCCCGCCCGGTGCGTCGACCCCCGAACGGAGCCCCCATGAACACCATGCTGCGCAAGAGCATCCTCGGTATCGCCGGTCTGACCGTCGCCGGTGGCCTCGCCGCCGGCCCGCTGAACCACCAGGACACCACGCCCACCCCGCGCGAGAGCGCCGTGGCCGTGCAGACGAAGCTCGACACCGCCGCGCTCATCCCGCACGGCGTGCAGGGCGCCCAGTCCCGCATCGACCTCGACGACGAGCAGACCGCCAACGTCAAGGCGATCATCGCCGCCACCAAGAAGGCCGGCATGGACGAGCGCGCCGCGGTCGTCTCCATCGCCACCGCCCTGCAGGAGTCGAAGCTGGAGAACCTCGGCCACCTCGGCGACCGCAACGACCACGACTCGCAGGGCCTGTTCCAGCAGCGCCCGTCCTCCGGGTGGGGCACGGTCGAGCAGATCACCGACCCCGAGTACGCCACCCTGGCCTTCCTCAAGGGCCTCAAGCAGGTCGACGGCTGGCAGGACATGCCGCTGACCCGGGCCGCGCAGACCGTCCAGGTCAGCGCCTACCCCGACCACTACGCGCAGTGGGAGCAGCAGGCCGCCGACCTCGTCGCCGAGCACTGGAACAGCTGACACCGCGAAGGCCGGCACCCCGGGTGGGGTGCCGGCCTTCGGCGTACGTCCGGATCAGGTGGCGCTGATCGTGCCGGTGAGCAGCAGGCAGAGCACCAGCGTGCCGAGCGCCACCCGGTAGATCACGAAGAGGTAGAGCGTGTGGTGCGCGACGTAACGCAGCAGCCAGGCGATGGCCGCGTACCCGATGGCGAACGCGATCAGCGTGGCCACCGCCATCTGGGCCACGCTCGGTGCGGCGGTGCCCGGCGCGGACGGCTCGAAGACGTCCGGCAGGCTGAACACGCCGGAGATCACCACGGCGGGAATGGCCAGCAGGAACGAGTAGCGGGCCGCGGTCTCCCGGGTGAGGTTGAGGAACAGGCCGACGGTCAGTGTGCCGCCGGACCGGGAGACGCCGGGAATGAGCGCCATCGCCTGCCCCAGCCCCATCGCGACGCCGTCACGCATCCGGAAGTTCTCCAGCGTGCGGGTCTGCCGCCCCCAGTACTCGGCGAACGCGAGCACCAGGGCGAAAAAGATCAACGTGAAGGAGATGAGGTAGAGGTTGCGGCCGGCGGTGCGGATCTGGTCCTTGAAGAGCAGCCCGAGGATCCCGATCGGGATCGTGCCGACGATGACGTACCAGCCCATCCGGTAGTCGAGGCTGGAGCGCACCGAACGGTCCACCAGGCCCAGGCACCAGGTCCGGACGATCCGCCAGATGTCCTTGAAGAAGTAGATCAGCACCGCGGCCTCGGTGCCGAGCTGGGTCACCGCGGTGAACGACGCGCCCGCGTCGCGGCCGAAGAAGATCGCCGAGGTGATCCGCAGGTGGCCGGAGGACGACACCGGCAGGAACTCCGTCAGCCCCTGGACGACGCCCAGGACGATGGCCTCGATCCAGGTCACTCGCCGACCCCGGACAGGTCGAGGGCCTCGGCGACGGTACGCAGCGTCTGCACGCCGCTGTCCCGGTCGGCCACGAACAGCGTCACCGACAGCGTGGTCACGCCGGCGGCGGCATACTCCCGCATCCGCTCGGCGATGCGCTCCTTCGGGCCGAGCAGCGACGTCCGGTCGATGAACTCGATCGGCACCGCGGCGGCGGCGTCCCGCTGCCGCTTGGCCAGGTAGAGATCCTGCACCTCGCGGGCCGCGTCGCCGTAGCCCATCCTCGTGGCGAGCTGGTTGTAGAAGTTCTGCTTCCGGCTGCCCATCCCGCCCACGTAGAGCGCGGCGTACCAGCGGACCAGCTCGGCGCAGGTGGCGACGTCGTCACCGACCACCACCGGCACGGACGGCACCACGTCGAAGCCGGCCAGCTCCTTGCCGGCGGCGGCCCGCCCGGCCCGGACCGAGGCGAGCTGCTCCTCGGCGAACTCCGGGGCGTAGAAGACGGCCAGCCAGCCGTCGGCGATCTCGCCGGCCAGCTCCAGGTTCTTCGGGCCGACCGCGGCCAGGTAGATCGGGATGTGCGCGCGCGGCGGATGGAAGCCCAGCCGCAGCGCCTTACCCGGCCCGTCCGGCAGCGGCAGCGTGTAGTGCTCGCCGTCGTAGGCGACCTCCTTGCGGGCCACCGCGAGCTTGACGATGTCGACGTACTCCCGGGTGCGGGCCAGCGGCTTGGCGAACCGCACGCCGTGCCAGCCCTCGGAGACCTGCGGGCCGGAGACGCCCAGGCCGAGCCGGAACCGGCCGCCGGAGAGCGCGTCGATGGTGGTCGCGGTCATCGCGGTCATCGCCGGGGTGCGGCCCGGGATCTGCATGACCGCGGAGCCCAGGTCGATCCGCTCCGTCTGCCCGGCCATCCAGGCCAGCATGCTCGGCGAGTCGGAGCCGTACGCCTCCGCGGCCCACACCACCGAGTAGCCGAGGCGGTCCGCCTCCTGGGCGAGCGCCAGGTGGTCGGCGGGCGTGCTCCACGCCGTCTGGTATCCGAGGCTGAGCCCGAGTCGCATGATCCTCCCACCGTCCGCACCACAGGTCGCATCAGGTTACGCAATGCCGCTGGGGGCACCGACGACCGGCTCGCCCGAACACGTCACACCCGGTTGCGGTCGCGCGGGAAGTTGACTGCGGCGAGGATATCCGTGACGCCGGCTTCGAAATAAGGTTCACGCATGCAACAGCGACCGCTCGGCCGAAGCGGGCTGGCGGTTTCGCGGCTCGCGCTCGGCACCATGACCTGGGGACGGGACACCGACGCGGACGACGCGGCCGCCCAGCTGAAGAGTTACCTCGACGCGGGCGGCAACCTCGTCGACACCGCCGACGTGTTCGCCGACGGCGACGCCGAGTCGGTGATCGGCTCCCTGCTGGGCAGCCTGGTGGACCGCGACGAGCTGCTCATCGCCACCAAGGCGGGGCTGCGGCCGGGCAGCGGCCGACGCCGGGACGGCTCGCGCGGGCACCTGCTGCGCACGCTCGACGCGTCGCTGCGCCGGCTCGGCACCGACCACGTGGACCTGTGGCAGGCGCACGGGTACGACCCGGACACGCCGCTGGAGGAGACGCTCGCCGCGCTGGACCACGCGGTCTCCAGCGGCCGGGCCCGGTACGTCGGCGTGTCGAACTTCTCCGGCTGGCAGACCGCCCGGGCCGCCGCCTGGCAGGCCGCCTGGCCGGGGCGCGCCCCGGTGGTCGCCGCCCAGGTGGAGTATTCGCTACTGGAGCGCGGCATCGAGCGCGAGGTGCTGCCGGCCTGCGCCGAGATGGGCCTCGGCGTGCTGCCCTGGTCGCCGCTGGGCCGGGGGGTGCTCACCGGCAAGTACCGCAACGGCCGCCCGGCGGACTCGCGGGCGGTGTCGCCGCACTTCGACCGGTTCGTCGGCAGGTACCTGGAGCCCCGCTGCTCCAGCATCGTGGAGGCGGTGGCGATCGCCGCCGGCGGGCTCGGCGTGTCGCCGCTGGAGGTGGCGCTGGCCTGGATCCGGGACCGACCGGGCGTGACCGCGCCGATCCTCGGCGCCCGCACGGTCGGGCAGCTCCTCGGCGCGCTCCAGGTGGAACGGATGACGCTGCCGGACGAGATCGTCACGGCGTTGGACGACGTCTCCGCGGTGCCGATCGGGTATCCGGAGCGCGACGGCTGACCGGTCGGGGCGGCGGCGGGGCGACCGGGGTCACCGTCCGGGGGTGGCGGAGCGCCGCCGGGCTGGGCAGCATGGATGTCATGGACTACGAGTACGCGCCGCTGCGGTTGCCTTCGAATGTCGATCGGTTGACCGCCGCGGCGCAACTGGCGATCCAGGCGGAGTTCTCCGGTTGGGAGTTGGCCCGGGTGCGGCTCTACCGGGACGGCACCCGGCAGGTGATGCTGCGACGCCGGGTGGTGAACAAGCCACAGCCCGGCCTGTCGTACTGAGCCGGGCCGTCCCCGGGGCCACGCCGTGCGGTGCGGCCCCGGGGCGAGCACGGCCTAGTGGGCGTGGTCGTGCTCCTCGTCGACCTCCAGGAACGGGTGCTCGTCGAGCCGGCCGACCAGCCGGTCGTCGACGGCCGGCTGGAACGGGCCGACCGGGTCGTCGTCGTCGAACGACTCCAGGTCGACCGGGGTGCCGACCTCGCTGACCATGACCACGCCGTCGAGCGGCTCCAGTTCCGGCACGTCGAGCGCGGACAGCGAGCCGTCGCCGCTCTGCAACAGCTCCAGCACCGCCTCGCCGACGCCCTCGACCGGCGCCGGCTCGTCCTCCTCCGGGGTGCCCTCCCGGCGGGCCGCCTCGGCGACCCGGAGCAGCGCGGCGACGCTGGGGACCCGGTAGTCGCGGCGCTGCCGCACCGAGATCACCCGGGGGTGCGGGTCGGTGGGCTCGCCGCCCTCGACCGCGCCGAAGCGCTCGTCGGCCTCGTCCGGGTCGATCGACTCGACGTCCCAGGGCGTCACCTCGCCGAACGCGTCGAGCAACTGCTCGTCGTAGGCGAAGGAGGCGTTGTTCAACGCGACGTACGCCTGCCAGACGGCGTCGTCGTCGATCCGGCCCTGGGCGGCCCGGACGGCGGCCAGGTGGGCGCGGGCCGCGTCGATCACCCGCTCGAGGGCGGCGTCCAGCTCACCGTGCTGGTCGGTCATGTGAGGCAGTCCCTTCGCGATGGGGGCAGGTTCCGCGCCGACGGCGCCGCGGCGGGCGCGGTCAGCAGTTGCGGAGGAAGCGGTCGAGAACCCGCACGCCGAACTGTAGTCCGTCCAGCGGAACCCGCTCGTCGATGCCGTGGAACAGGCCGGAGAAATTGAGGTCGGCCGGCAGCCGCAGCGGCGCGAACCCGAAGCAGCGGATGCCGAGCTGGGAGAACGCCTTGGCGTCGGTGCCGCCGGAGAGCATGTACGGCACCGGGTGCGCGCCCGGGTCCTCGGCGCGCAGCGCGGCGGACATCTGCGCCACCAGGTCCCCGTCGAACGTGGTCTCCAGGGCCGGCTGGCGCTGCACGTACTCGATCGCGATGTCCGGCCCGACCAGCTCACGCAACTGCCGTTCCAGCTCCTCGCTCTGCCCGGGCAGGCTACGGCAGTCGATGGTGGCGGTGGCCCGGCCGGGGATGACGTTGTCCTTGTAGCCGGCGGCCAGTCGGGTCGGGTTGGCGGTGTTGCGGATCGTCGCGCCGATGATGTTCGCGATCGGGCCGAGCTTGGCGATCGCGGTCTCCGGGTCGTCCGGGTCGATCTCGATGCCGAGCACGTCGGAGACCTCGGCCAGGAACGCGCGCACCGTGTCGGTCATCACCACCGGGAAGCGGTGCCGGCCGATCCGGGCGACCGCCTCGGCGAGCGCGGTCACCGCGTTGTCGTCGTGCATCATCGAGCCGTGGCCGGGCCGCCCCCGGGCGTGCAGGCGCAACCAGTCGATGCCCTTCTCGGCGGTCTCGATCAGATAGAGCCGGCGCTGCTCGTCGACCGAGTAGGAGAAGCCGCCCACCTCGCCGATCGCCTCGGTGCAGCCGTCGAACAGGCCCCGGTGGCGCTGGGCCAGGAAGTGCGCGCCGTAGTCGCTGCCGGCCTCCTCGTCGGCGGTGAGGGCGAGCACGATGTCGCGGCGGGGTCGGACGCCGGCGCGCTGCCAGTCACGCACCACGGCCAGCACCATGGCGTCGAAGTCCTTCATGTCGATCGCGCCGCGGCCCCACAGGTAGCCGTCGCGGATCTCGCCGGAGAACGGGTGCACCGACCACTCGTCGGGGTCGGCGGGCACCACGTCGAGGTGGCCGTGCACCAGCAGCGCGTCCCGGTCGGGCTCGGTGCCGGGGATGCGGGCGACCAGGTTGGCCCGGCCGGGCGCCGACTCGTGGATCTCGGCGGCCACGCCGACCTCGGCGAGCTTCTCCGCGACGTACTCCGCCGCGCGCCGCTCCCCCACGCTGGTGTCGTTGTCCCCGGTGTTGGTGGTGTCGATGCGCAGCAGGTCCCGGCAGAGGTCCACGACCTCGTCGGTGGGCTCGGGTGAGGCGGAGGTCGTCATCGCTTCCTTATACCAGTCGGACCGGTCGCGGCGACCGGCGCGGTGCGGCCCGGTTTCGCCCGACGCGCGGCAGGGTAACGCCGAACATCGATTCCGGCCACCACGATTCCGGCCATCCACGAGGAGGGCACCATGACCGTCCCCCTGCCGCCGCTCCCACCCGCCGCCGACGACCGGTACCGGCCGGGTGGGCGGAGCCTGGCCGACCTCGTGGACGCCGAGCACCGCGCGCTGCTCGACCTGGCCGACCGGGTGACCGACGCCGGGCAGGACCCGGCCGACCGCACTCGGGTGCTGGACGTGCTGACCGCCGCGGTGTCGCGGCACCTCTCCGCCGAGGAGCAGTACCTCTTCCCCGCCGCCCGGGCCGCGGTGCCGGAGAGCGCCGAGCTGGTCACCCGGGAGATCGAGGCGGACGCCGCGCTGCTGACCGCGTTGAAAGGGCTGTCCGGTCCGGACGACGCGGCGCTGGCCGACGTGGCGGAGCGGGTCCGCCGGCACGTCAGCCGGGTGGCCGCGCTGGTCACGCCGCTGCGCGAGGTCGCCAGCGACGCCGAGTTGATCCGGCTGGGCAACCGGTGGGAGATCGCGGAGGAGGCGGCGCCCACCCGGCCGCACCCGGGCACCCCGGCCACGCCGCCGTGGAACAAGATCGTCGAGCCGGCGGTGGGGGTGCTGGACAAGGTGCGCGACGCGGTCAGCGGGCGGCGGACCCGCCTGGCCGACCTGGAGCCCCGCCGGGAGGCATGAGCCGATCCGCCCCTTCCCGGACACCCGTTCGTGGTCCTACCGTCACCGTATGAATCTGGAGCTGCGACACCTGCGGGTGGTCTGCGCGATCGCCGAGACGGGGAGCGTCACCAAGGCGGCGTCCCTGCTCGGGTTGGCCCAGCCGGCGCTGACCGCCCAGCTCCAGCGGATCGAGCGGGTCCTCGGCGGGCCGCTGTTCGAACGGGACCGCCGGGGCGCCCGGCCCACCGCGCTGGGTGAGCTGGTGCTGGACCGGGCCCGGGTGCTGCTGCCGGCGATGAAGGGCCTGCAGGACGAGGCGGCCCGGCTGGCCGGCGCGGGCGACCCGCTGCGCCGCTACCGGTTCGGCGGGGTGAACAGCCCGATCCTGGGCCGGCTGGTGCACCGGCTCGCCGCCGAGCGCTCCGACGCGCAGATCTCCACGTACGCGTCGTGGTCGGTGGACGAGCTGGCCCAGTTGGTGGCCGGCGGTCGGCTCGACTTCGCCCTGGCCGGGGTGTGCGGGGACGCCACGCCGTCACCGGTGTTCGGGTTGAGCTGGCGGGAGGTGGCCGTCGACCCGGTCTTCGTGCTGCTGCCGCAGACCCATCCGCTGGCCGCCCGCGACGAGATCGACCTGCTCGACCTGCGCCGGGAGCAGTGGGTGGCCGCGCCGGGCGACGGCTGCTTCGGCGACTGCTTCGCCGCCGCGTGCGCGCGCGCCGGCTTCACCCCCCGCAAGGTGTACGAGGCGGACGTGCGCGCCGCGCTGGACCTGGTGGACGCGGGCACCGCGGTGGCGCTGTGCCAGGCCACCTTCCGTCCGGTGGCGGGGCTGGTGACCCGCCGGCTGGCCGGGGTGCCGCTGCGCTGGCGGCTGCTGTTCGGCTGGCATCCGGAGGCGCCGGCCGCGGTGGTGGCCGAGCCGGTGCTGGAGCAGGCGGTGGCGGCGTACACCGACGCGTTGGCCAACCATCCGGACTATCTGGGCTGGCTGTTGGCCCATCCGGACTTCGGCGTGCAGCCCACCGGCACCGGTGGGGTGCGAACCGCCTGAACGCGGGTATCACCGGCGGCATGACTGATCTGTATCCGGCCGCCGACCAGCGGGAGCTGCTGCGTCAGGCGGCTGCCGCGCACACCGCCGCCGCCGCCGACGTCGAGGCGTTCCTGCGCCGGCTGCCCGAGGTGCCGGACCCGGCGGACGTCACCGAGTACGCCACCCTGCTCAGCCGGGAGGAGCGGGCGCGGATGGACCGGCAGGCCGCGGCCGACGCCGCCGGCCTGGAGCTGCCCAGCATGGAGTCCGAATAGGCCGAACCCGGTCGGCCCGGGCGGGGTGTCCGCCCGGGCGTCCGGCGACGGCTCAGCGTTCCACAAGCACGTCGTGACCGAGGTCGAGCAGCGCGTGCCGCCACTCGTCGTCGGCGGCCCCCCGGTCCGGCCGGTCGGCGGCGAGTTCCCGGATCCGGGTGATCGCCTCGCGCATCACCTCGATGTCCTCCGGGGTCAGGTCCACCTTGCGCTTGCGCAGCACGGCGAGGATCTGCCGGCCGGGTTCGGGCAGGTCCAGGTCGGGGTCCGGGCCGAACGCCTCCTCCCCCGACCCGCGGGTCAGCAGCCACTGCCGTAGCTGCTCGGAGGGAACATTCACCTCGGCGTGGAAGTCGTCCCAGATGATCTCGACCTCGGGGTCGAGTCGCGCCTCGCGTACCATCACGCCTCCTCTCCCGGCGGCGGCCCGGACGGTTCCGGCTCGCCCTCGCCGCTCGGTGTCTGCGGGGTCAGTCCCTCCGGTGGCACCCGGACCCGGGACGGGTTCGCCGTCGGCGGCGCCTCGATCGGTTCACCGGCCGCGGCGTCCTCCCGGGTCTCCTCGGGTTCGGTCATGTCCGCCCTCCGATCCTTGCGCGACGGGCCGTCCCCTCACCGGGGATGGGAGGTGGTGGCGGCCGAGTAGCCGCGCTCACCGGCGGACACGTCGAGGACGAGCTGGTCGTCGCGGGCGTCGACGGTGACCTTCTGCCCCGGCGAGATCTCGTTCTCCAGCAGCATCCGGGACAGCCGGTTGTCGAGTTCGCGCTGGATCACCCGGCGCAACGGACGGGCCCCGAACTCCGGCTGGTAGCCGTGCTCGGCGAGCCAGTCGACGCCGGCGGTGCTGATCTCGACCTGGATGTCCTGGGCGTGCAGCCGGCGGCGGGTCTCCTCCAGCAGCAGGCCGGTGATCTCCCGGAGCTGCTCGGCCTCCAGCCGCTGGAAGATGATCACCTCGTCGATCCGGTTGAGGAACTCCGGGCGGAAGTTCTCCTGGAGCCGGCGCATCAGCCGTTCCCGCAGCTCGGTGGACTCCTGCTCGCCCGGCTCGCCGGTGGCGAACCCGACCGTGCGCTGGGTGCCGGTGATCAGCTCGGAACCGAGGTTGCTGGTCATGATCAGGACGGTGTTCTTGAAGTTCACGGTCCGGCCCTGGCTGTCGGTGAGCCGGCCGTCGTCGAGCACCTGGAGCAGGATGTTGAACACATCGGGGTGCGCCTTCTCGATCTCGTCGAGCAGCACCACCGCGTACGGGCGGCGGCGGACCGCCTCGGTGAGCTGGCCGGCCTCCTCGTAGCCGACGTAGCCGGGCGGGGCGCCGACCAGCCGGCTGACGGTGTGCCGCTCCTGGAACTCGCTCATGTCCACCCGGACCATCCGGTCCGCCTCGCCGAACAGCGCCTCGGCCAGCGCGCGGGCCAACTCGGTCTTGCCGACGCCGGTGGGGCCGAGGAACAGGAAGCTGCCCATCGGCCGGTTCGGGTCGGCCAGGCCGGTACGCGAGCGCCGGACCGCCTCGGCGACCGCGCCGACCGCGTCGTCCTGCCCGATCACCTTCTGGTGCAGGTGCCCCTCCAGGCGCAGCAGCCGGTCGCGTTCCTCCTCGGTGAGCTGGGTGACCGGGATGCCGGTGGCCCGGGACACCACCTCGGCGATCTCCTTCGGACCGACCTCCGGCACGTGGTTGGGCCCCTCGTCGCCGCGGGCGCGGCGGATCTGGTCCTCCAGCTCGGCGAGCCTGTCGCGCAGCGAGGAGGCGCGTTCGTACTGCTCGTCGGAGACCGCCTGTTCCTTGTCCCGGCGCACCTCGTCGAGCTGCTGTTCCAGGTCCCGTACGTCGGAGGCGGGGGTGCGGGTGCGCAGCCGGACCCGGGCGCCGGCCTGGTCGATCAGGTCGATCGCCTTGTCCGGCAGGAACCGGTCGGTGACGTACCGGTCGGAGAGTTCGGCGGCGGCGACCAGCGCCTCGTCGGTGAAGCGGACCTGGTGGTGCGCCTCGTAGCGGTCGCGCAGGCCGCGCAGGATGGCGACGGTGTCCTCGACGCCCGGCTCGGGCACCAGCACCGGCTGGAACCGGCGGGCCAGGGCGGCGTCCTTCTCGATGGTGCGCCGGTACTCGTCGAGCGTGGTCGCGCCGATCACCCGCAGCTCGCCGCGGGCCAGCGCCGGCTTGAGCATGTTGGACGCGTCCATCCCGCCCTCGCTGCCGGCGCCGCCGGCCCCGACCAGCGTGTGGATCTCGTCCAGGAAGATGATCAGTTCCTCGCGGTGGGCCCGGATCTCGTCGATCACCTTCTTCAGGCGTTCCTCGAAGTCGCCCCGGTAGCGGGTGCCGGCGACCAGGCCGGAGAGGTCGAGCTGGATGACCCGCTTGCCGATCAGGGTCTGCGGCACGTCGCCGTCGCAGATCCGCTCCGCGAGCCCCTCCACGATGGCGGTCTTGCCGACGCCGGCCTCACCGATCAGCACCGGGTTGTTCTTGGTGCGCCGGGACAGGATCTCCACCGCCTGCTCGATCTCGTCGGCCCGGCCGATCACGGGGTCGATCTGGTCCAGCCGGGCCAGCTCGGTGAGGTCCTGCCCGTACTGGTCGAGGGTGGGCGTGCCGCGGTCCGGACGGGGGCCGTTCGCGGCGCCACGCTCGGCGCTGGCCGCCTGCAACGACTCCGGCTGGATCCGGCCGGCGGCCAGCATCCGGCCGGCCGGCGACTCCGGGTTGAGCGGCAGCGCCATCAGGATGTGCTCGGGGCCGATGTAGTTGGCGCCCATGGCGCGGGAGAGCTGGTGGGCGTCGAGCAGCGCCCGTTTCGCGGCCGGGGTGAGCGACAGGTTCGGCGGCACCTCGCCGCCGGGCGCGCCCCCCTCGGCGCGTCCGCCCAGCGCGTTGACCAGCGCGTCCGGGTCGGCGCCGGCGCGGCGGACCAGGTCCCGCAGCGGCTCACGCTGCAACGCGGCCCAGAGCAGGTGGTCGGTGTCCAGGTCGTTGCTGTGCTTCTGGGCGGCCCGCCGGGCCGCGTCGGCCAGCATCTCCCGGGCGTCGGCGGTCATCAGGCGGGTGATGTCCACCCGGTGGGCCGGCCGGCGACCGCCCTCGCCCCGACCGAAGTACCGGGCCAGGAACTCGTCCCACGGGTCGTTGCCGAAGTCGCCGGGTCCCATCATGTTTCGTCCTCCGCAGTCGGTCGGCACGACCGGGACGCGGCACGCGCGGCACGGTCGGCGGTGGCTACCCGGCGGTGTGCGCGACAAACGCCCGCGGATGGCAGGCTGGGCGGATGGAGAGCAGGCCGCTGCTGGTGGTGGACGGCGCGAACGTGGTGGGCTCCCGGCCGGACGGCTGGTGGCGCGACCGGGCCGGCGCGGCGGTGCGGCTGCGCGACGCGCTGGCCCCGCTGGCCGGCGTCGGCGTGCCGCCGGAGCTGCCGCCGCCGGTGCAGGTGGTGCTGGTGGTGGAGGGCGCGGCCCGGCACGTGGCGCCGGCGCCCGGGGTCGACGTGGTGTCCGCGGCCGGGTCCGGCGACGACACCGTGGTGGAGCTGGTCGCCGCCGCGCCGGAGCGCCGGCGGGTGGTGGTCACCGCGGACCGGGAGCTGCGGGCCCGGGTCAGCGCGCTGGGCGCGGAGGTACGCGGCCCGCGCTGGCTCGGCCGCTGACGCGCCGAGTCCCGTCAACGGGACCGAGCCGACCGTCGGCGGGACCGCCGACCCTGCCCCGGCCCGGCCTTCCCGCACGTCAGGGCCGCAATCGGACACCCGGGCAGGAACGGCGCGAGGGTGGATGTTCGCCCACCGGATGGGATGGGTTGTAATGGAGATCTCCCCTGCCCCCAGGAGGTCCTTGTGGCGAGCGTCGCCGAGCTGAAGGCCGCCATCGATGTCGCTCTCCAGCAGATCGGTGACGGCCAGACAGCGGTGCAGGCGGCCGGCGAGAAGCTGGCCGAGGCGCAGCAGACCCTGGCCGGCGCGCTGGAGGGCAGCGGCCACGAGACGGTCGAGGCGGCCCAGGCCTCGCTGACCCAGGCCAGCCAGGAGCTGGAGGAGTGCCTCGCCGCGACGCTGGTGGCGGTGGAGCAGGCACAGCTCTACGTCGCGACGCTCTGAAGGGCCGGCCGTGTCCATCGTCGAGGACATCGGCGCGCAGGTCCGCGCCGCCGCCGAGGAGCTGCCGCTGGCGCAGCTCGCCGCCGCGCTGGAGAAGCTCGGCCAGGCGCAGGAACGGCTGCGCTGGGTGCGCCAGGAGTCGGCCGACCCGATGGGCGTGCCGGAGCTGACCGCCGCCACCGAACACGCCGAGACCGCCGGCTACGCGCTGCGCGTGGCCCAGGAGCAGCTCAGCGCGTACCTGGCCGCGATCGGGCTGGCCGCCGACGGCGCGCCGGCCGCGACGACGGGCGAGCGGCGACCCCGGCACGACGCGCCACGCGGCGAGGCGACGCCCGCGCCCGGCCCGGCGCCCGAACCGGGCGAGCAGCCGGCGGTACGCCGCTGGTGGGCGGTCCGGGTGGCGGAGCTGACCGGCGGACGGGAGGGCGCGCCGGACGAGCCGGACGAGCGCGTCGAGAACGCCCACGAGCTGCTGCGCCGGGTGGTGGTCGGCATCCGCTCCGGCGACCGGGACCGGCTGCACGCCGAACTGCGGCGGGCCCACGCCGACGTCGGGCTGGGACTGGCCGCGATCGCCCCGCCGATGCTGCGCGACCTGGCCGGCGAACTACTCGGCCACCCGCCCCGCGCGGACGACCTGGCCCGGCTGCGCCGCGAGCTGGACGGGCGGGTCCGCGACCTGCTGCCCGGGCTGCCGCCGCCGGTGCTGGACACGCTGCTCACCCGGATCTGCCGGATGCCCCCGCCGCGCCGCGACGACGGGCAGGAGCAGCCGCACGCGGCCGACCCGGCGGTCACCGCCGGGGTGCTGACCGGCGTACTGCTCGACCGGCTCGGCCGGGACCTGCCGAAGGACACCGAGGAACGGGAGCCGTCGCGTGGCTGACGTCCGCGCCCAACTGGTGACGCGGGTCCGGGGCATGCTCTCCGAGGCCCTGGGCGCCACCCGGAACCGGCTCACCGCCGCCGAGGCGGAGCTGGCCGCCGGCCGGGAACGGCTGACCCGTACCCGGCGTGCCGCCGCGGCGGTGCCCGGCCGGGTCGGCGCGGCCCGCGACCGGCGGCTCGCCGAGATCGACGCCCGGCACACGGCCCGCCTGGCCGAGCTGGCGCGCCGCGCCGCCGCCGCGGCCCAGCGGGAGGCGCCGGGCGCGGCGTCCGCGCCCTGGGACCGGTGGACGGTCACCCCCGCCGGCCGGGCCGAGCCGCCGGGCGCGGTCCGGATCGGCACGGTACGCATCGCCGGCGCCGAACCGGTGCCGGCGCTGGTCCCGCTGCTCGACGCCGGGCACGCGCACCTGGCCGGCGGCGACCGGGACGGCCTCGCCGCGGTGGTGCCCGCGCTGCTGCTGCGCTCCGTCGGCCGGGCCGACCCGGGCGCGGTCCGGCTGCACGGCTACGACCCGGAGCACCTGGGCGGCGGCCTGGCCGGGTTCGCGCCGCTGGGCACCGCCGGCCTGCTCACCTTCGTCGGCCCGGGTGGGCTGGGCCGGCTGCTGGACGACCTGGTGGAGCAGATCCGCCGGATCAACGCCACGGTGCTGGCCGGCGAGTACGCGTCCCTGCGCGAGCTGGCCGCCGCCACCGGCCGGCGCCCGGAGCCGTGGCGGGTGGCGGTGCTGCTCGGCGGCGACGAGCTGTCCCGGCACGAGCGCGGGCAGCTCGACCGGGTGGTCCGCACCGGGGCCGCGTGCGGGGTGCACCTGGTGGTCCGCGGCATCGACCTGCCCGACGACCCGACCGTCACCCGGATCGTGGTCGACCCGGACGACGCCCGCATCGCCGGGCTGCCGGTGGTGCTCGACGCCCCACCACCGCCCACGCTGGTCACCGAGACCTGCCGGACGGTCGCCTCCCGGGTCGCCGCCGGGCCGCCACCGACGCCCTTCACCGATCTGCTGCCCCCGCCGGACGACTACTGGCGGGAGGACTCGGCGCACGGGCTCACCGCGCCGATCGGCGAGGGCCCGCACGGGCGGCCGGTGCTCCTGACGCTCGGCGACTACCCGCCGCACGCGTTGATCGGCGGCCCGTCCGGCACCGGCAAGACGAACCTGATCTTCGCGTGGATCGGCGCGCTCGCCGCCCGCTACTCCCCCGCCGAGCTGGAGTTCTATCTGCTCGACTTCAAGGAGGGGGTGTCCTTCGCTCGGTTCGCCCAGGGTCGGCGCGATCCGAGCTGGCTGCCGCACATGCGGCTGGTCGGCATCAACGTCAACACCGACCGGGAGTTCGGCCTGGCGCTGCTGCGGTTCCTCGCCGAGGAGCTGCGCCGGCGGGCCGACGCGGCGA
The DNA here is from genome assembly GCF_040647835.1 of Micromonospora sp. NPDC049240. Lineage (NCBI taxonomy): Bacteria > Bacillati > Actinomycetota > Actinomycetes > Micromonosporales > Micromonosporaceae > Micromonospora > Micromonospora sp. NPDC049240. Next base: position 44,850 of record NZ_JBEZCX010000016.1, on the reverse strand, counting down.
AGAAGCACGAGGTCACCAAGCTGGCCGAGCTGCGGGCGGTGGACCCGACCGGGCACTGGCCGCGGATCGTCGCGGTGGTCGACGAGTTCCAGGCGCTGCTCGCCGGCCGGGACGTGGTCGCCCGGGAGGCCGCCGACCTGTTGGAGGACCTGGCCCGGCGGGGTCGCTCGCAGGGCATCCACCTGGTGCTCGCCTCCCAGGACGTCCGCGGCATCGAGGCGCTCTGGGGCCGGCCCGCGCTGGTCGCCCAGTTCACCCTGCGGATCGCGCTGCCGAAGGCGCTGCGCATCCTGGCCGAACGCAACGACGCCGCGCAGTCGCTGCCCCGACACCACGCCGTGGTCAACGCCGAGTCCGGCCTGACCGAGGGCAACGAGGTGGCCCGCATCCCGTCGGCGAGCGACTGGGAGACCTGGAGCGAGCTGCAACACCGGCTGTGGCGGATGCGCCCGCAGGACGCCGCGCCGGCCCGGCTCTTCGACGGCGACGCGATCCCCCGGCTGGCCGAGGCGCCGGACTTCCGTGCCCTGGCCGCGCCGGAGCAGGGCGCGCCGCGCAGTCCGGTGGCGCTGCTCGGCGAGATCATCGACGTGCAGTCGCGCTCGGCCGCGCTGCGGCTGCCCCGGGCGCCGGGCCGCAACCTGGCCGTGCTGGGCACCCGGGTGGACGAGGCGTGCGCGGTGCTCGACGCCGCCGCCCGCTCGTTGGCCCGGCAGTACCCGCCCGGCGCGGCCCGGTTCTCCATCGCCTGTCTCGACCCGGACGCCGACCCGGCCGCCCGCGCGCTCTACGAGGACCTGGCCGGCGACGCCTCCTGGTACGACGAGGAGACGGTCGCCGAGCTGATGGCCGAGGTGGGCGACGGGCTGGGCGCGCCGGGCACCCCGCGTACCCCGCACTTCCTGCTGTTGTACGCGGTGGACGCGGCGGCCGGCGCGCTGGCCGGCCGGGCCGGCGCCCGGAGCGGGCTGGAGCAGCTGCGCCGCATCCTGCACGACGGGCCGGAGCGGCGGACCCACGTGCTGGCCTGGTGGCGCGGCGTGGCCCGGATGCGGGCCGACCTGGGCGGCGCCGGCGCGCGCACGGACCAGATCGGCGCGTGGGTGGCGCTCGACGTGCAGGGCGGCGAGCTGGGCTCGTCGCTCTACCCGGGCAGCGGCGGGCCGGACTGGTATCCCCGACCATGGCGCGGTCTCTACTTCGACCGCGCGGTGCACCGCACCGGACAGGTGATCATCCCTTATGGTCCCTCCCGATGAACGAACCGGTCTCCAGTGAGACGTACCCTGCCCAGATCCGCCGGCTCGCCGAGTTGACCGCCCGGGTGGCCGCCCAGCGGGCCGAGGCGCACACCTGGTACGCCCAACAGGTCGCCGCCGCCGACCGGGCGGTGGCCGAGGCGACCGAGCAGGTCCGGCTCGCCGAGGCGGAGCTGGCCGACGCCCAGCGGATGGTGGACCGGGTGGACGGCGAGGTGACCCACCTGTGGGCGCAGCTACGGGCCCGGCTCGGCGGCGGCACCCGGCGCCTGGGCGACCCGCCCGGGCCGGTACGGGACGCCGCCGGTGACCCGGTGCCGCTGCTGCGCGGCGTACGCGAGCTGCTGGACCGCACCGGGACGCCGGGCGAGCTGCCCGGCTCGGTGAACCCGCTGCTGATCGCGTGCGGGGTCGGCGGCGCGCTGGTGGCGTTCCTGCTGGGGACCGGGGCGCGGGCGCTGGGCGCCGGCTCGGGCGGTGACCTGGCGGTCGGCCTGCCGGTGCTGGCGCTGGTGGTGACGCTGCTCGGGCCGCTGGTCGGCCTGGCGCCGGCCCGCCTGCTGGCCGACCGCCGGCACGCGGTGCTGACCCCCCGCCCGATGATCCTGGTGGCCGCCAGCGGCCTGGCCACCACGCTGCTCCTGCTGGCGGTCACCTACACCCGCTGACCCCCGCGGTCAGGCGGGGGTCAGGACCGCCTCCTTGAGCAGGCGGCGGGTGAGGACCAGGCGGTCGGCGTCGTCGTCCAGGCCGGGCAGGTCGCCGACCCGGGTGGCCGCGCCGGTGAGCAGCGCGCGCAGCGCCGGCTCGCAGGTGCCGGGCAGCGTGAGCGTACGGTCGGTCAGGCGCAGCGCGACCGTGCCGGCGTCGGTCCGGGTGAGCTGCCAGCGCAGGCCGTCCCGGAGCGCGACCCGGCTGTCCGGCACGAGCCGGGCCAGCGCGTCGGCCTGCGCGAGGGGGCGGATCGGGGCCGGTCGGGCGGCCGGCCACACCCGCGACCGCAGCCGCGCGGCCACCGCCCCCGGGTCGGCCCGCAGCAGCCAGTCGCGCAGCGCCTCGACGGTCTCGGTGAGTTCCGGCTCGATCGCGTCCGGGTCGGCCAGGTCGAGCCCGAACGGCAGGCCGGCGCGCAGCCGGGCGTCCTCGGCGGCCAGGGCCAGCAGTTCCTCCACCATGGCGTACCGGGTCAGCGCCCGGATGCCCACGGTCAGGTGCAGCGAGCTGGACTCCTGCGCCTGGGCGCTGTGCAGCCAGCCGCGCGGCAGGTAGAGCGCGTCGCCCGGCTCCAGCACCACGTCCAACGCGGGCCGGCCGTCAGCGGTGGCGGCGACCTCGTCGGCCCGGCCGCCCCACGGCTGGCGCTCCAGCGGGTCGGCGAGCACCGGCGGGTGGATGCGCCAGTGCTTGCGGCCGTCGACCTGGAGCACGAACACGTCGTGGGTGTCGTAGTGGGTGGCGAAGCCCTGGCTGCCGGCCGGCGTCAGGTAGGCGTTGACCTGCAACGGCTGGGCCAGCGCCGCGCCCAGGTCGCGGGCCAGGTCGACGATCGCCGGCCAGGTGCGGTGCAGGCCCTGGAGCACCAACGTGGCGCCGTCGGCATAGAGCGCCAGCACCTTCTCGTCCAGCACCTGGTCGCCGATCTCGGCGCCGGCGCCACCGCCGCCGGTGTACCGCGCCGCCGGCACGAGCTGGCCGTCCTTGGCCACCCGCAGGAACGGGGTACGCAGGCCGCGGCGGCTGAGCAGTTCGTCGGCGTCAGCGGGGCTGAGCAGGTCGGTGAAGCCGTCCGGGTTGGGCAGTTCGGCGGCCCGGGACAGCAGCGGGCTGCGCCCCCAGTGGTCGGCGGCGAACTTGGCCGGCTCGACCGCCACGCAGCGGGCCAACGCCGCGGCGGCGGAGGACGAACCCGCCGGGTGGCCGTGGCCACCCGGCGGGTCGACGTGCGTGAGGCTCATCGGTCAGGCGCTGCCGTCGGCGCCACCGTCGTGCTGACCCGGGGTCGCGCCGCCGTCGGCCGGGCCCTCCGCGCCACCGTCCGCGCCACCGTCGTGCTGACCCGGAGTGGCACCGCCGTCGGCCGGGCCCTCCGCGCCACCGTCCGCGCCACCGTCGTGCTGACCCGGGGTCGCACCGCCGTCGGCCGGGCCCTCCGCGCCACCGTCC